>NZ_JAHQVH010000055.1:0-42513 GCF_019052435.1 Bacteroides sp. MSK.20.12
TCATGATGCAAAAATAAGAATTTTAACGCAATCCCCCAAGGTTTCAGACTGAGCCCTTATTATCATTCAAGTATTGATATACAAAAAAAGAGGCAACCTTAGTTACCTCTTTTTAGTACACCCTCAGGGACTCGAACCCTGGACCCATTGATTAAGAGTCAATTGCTCTACCAGCTGAGCTAAGAGTGCAACATATTATTTTTATTGCAACCTTGAATTTGTACACCCTCAGGGATTCGAACCCTGGACCCACTGATTAAGAGTCAGTTGCTCTACCAACTGAGCTAAGAGTGCTTAATTCCTCGTTTGCGGTTGCAAAAGTAGGTCTTTTATTTTATTTGACCAAACAATCATGCAGCTTTTTTACTATCTTTTTTTCGTCTTTATTCGAACACATAAAGCTCGGAAGGCGTATTTCGCTTTAAAGCAAGTAGTTGCACATCTTTACCTACAAGAATACCTTTGTTCTTTAATTTCCATTCCACCGTTTTATAAGCTAGCTCCGGATGATTATTGTCTTTACTCAAATGACACAACCAGATATAGCGCAAATGTTCAGTGATATTTTCCGCTAAAAACTCCGCAGTATCAGAGTTACTCATGTGTCCAGTCTTACTTGCAATCCGCTCCTTCAAATATTGAGGATAAGGCCCCATTTTGAGCATTTCCTCATCATAGTTAGCTTCAAGTATCAGATAATGGGCCTTACTGATATAATGGGCAGCTGTAGGAGTAATTTCTCCAAGGTCCGTTAAGAAAGAAAAGACTTTGCCGTCGATTTCAATGCAGTACCCCACATTGTCCGTTCCATCATGCGGCACTTCAAAAGATTCGATATGGAAATCCTCCAAAGTCATCGGCTCTTGCTTTTCCAGGTAACGAACTGACGAACTCAATTTCTCCGTCATACAATAGCTACGATTAATTCCAGCATGAATACGTGCGGTTGTATAAACAGGAATATTCAATTTTTCTCCCAGATTACCCACAGCTTTGATATGGTCAGCATGATCGTGCGTTATAAATACCGCACGAATACTATCCATCAAGATATTATAATCTTTCAGTGTTTTTTTGATAGTACGTATGCCGATTCCGGCATCTATCAGTATTCCATAGGTTTCAGTGCCCAGATAATAACAGTTCCCACTACTGCCACTCGCCAGGCTTATAAATTTTACTTTCATGTTTTATCCTCTTTATTAAAATGCAAAATGCCGTCAACTTTTACAGCAAAGTGACGGCAAATATACATAAAAAAGAATAGAATTACCGAGAAGATTCCTTCTTTTTGTCGATGGATTCGGTGATTTTCGCAAATAATAGTAGCGCTACAGCGGCAATCAGGCCAATAGCAGCAAAGTAATACCATATATAATGGGCATTTGCGCTAGCTGCCTCCCATGCTGCCCGTGTCTCGAACAAAGTAGGATCCGGACAGTATTTGGTGAGCAGAATTCCCGCCAGACCAAAACCAAAGATGGAAGAAAGAAAGGAATGTAAATGACTGAATCCTAAATACATTCCTTCTTCGCCTTTAGGAGCCTGCAAAGAGAAATACTCCAGATAACGCAGCGAAATAAAACATTCGGCAAGTGCCTGTACCACTATACCTGCAATCATCATCAGGGTAATATTGCTCATGCCTGTAATAAGATCATTACCCAGCAAATTTCCACATGCCATCAGCAACGCCGAAAAAGGAATCAAAAACATTCCCACATTCATCGAAGTAATCGCACTGCGTTTTGCCATCAATCGCGTGATAAAGCTAACGCAACAAACCACCACAAAGGGATTCACATTAGCAATCCAGCCCGGTTTCGCCGTCTCGCCGGCCAACCGGATCACATATTTAGGCATAGTGGCGTAAAGTTGCTGTTGCACCATCCAGAACCCTGTAACAATCAGAATAAGAATCAATAAACGCCAGTTGGTGATGATGCGCATAAATCCTTGCCCAATCTCACGGAGACTTTTTCCTTCACCAGCCGTGTGCGTTGATTTATAAAGGAGAATAACAGCAAGCAAAGCAATAATTGTCATCGCACCGGAGAAATAATTAATATAGATATACGCCTGCTCACCAATGACATTACGCAAAGGATCGATAATTGTTTTACCGGTAAAAGCGCCCACATTTACCATCATATAAAAGATGGAATAACCACGCGCACGCGTTGCCTCCGTTGTTTCTTTGGCCACAGATGCAGAAATGATGGACTTAATAAAAGACCCTCCCACCATAAGTACAAACAAGACCGGCACAATAATCCACCGGGTATAGCTATCGGGCAAACCATTAAATTGAGTAGTGACGCCATAACTAACCAGGCCGGCAGCTTCCAGCAAAGTGGGCAATACTCCCAATCCTAAATATCCAATGGATAATAAGGAAAATGCTATAATCATTGACTTCCGGAAACCGATCTTATCAGCATAAGCACCAGAAAAAATAGGAAGCAGATATAACCCGCCGGAAAAAAGCCCGGAAATCATACTTGCTTCAAAATCATTAAAACCTAAAATGGAAGATAGATAAATAGTGAGAACGATGAAAACGGCATAGTATGCCATACGCTCAAACAGTTCGACTGTGTTGCTGACCCAAAATGCTCTCGTAAAGCCTTTAGCAGCACGCTGAGGGGAATTGTTCATGTATTTATTAATTTATTAAAATGTTAATTTGAGACAAAGATACGTTTTTTTGGCTTACTGTCCGTATCTTTGTTCAAAATTAGGTAATTAAAAACTATGATTATAGCTGTTGATTTTGACGGAACGATTGTAGAACATCGTTATCCACGCATTGGTGAAGAAATTCCATTCGCTGTTGACACATTGAAGTTATTGCAACAAGAAAAGCATCGTTTAATACTATGGAGTGTGCGTGAAGGGGCACTTTTGGACGAAGCTGTCGAATGGTGCAAAGCCAGAGGTTTAGAATTTTATGCCGTTAATAAGGATTATCCTGAAGAGCAAAAAGGTCATCAGGGATTTTCACGAAAGTTGAAAGCTGATATGTTCATTGACGACCGGAACTTAGGCGGTTTGCCGGATTGGGGAGTCATTTATGCAATGATTAAAGAGAAAAAGACGTTTGCAGATGTCTATGGCCAAAACGGAGAAGAGGAAAAAACGCCATCAAAAAAGAAAAAAAGATGGCTGCCTTTCTAATAAATAGATAAATAGCAAGCCGACAGATATACAAAAAATAGATGATGCACTCTTATCCGACATGATTAAGAGTGCATTTCTATATGATGAAATAACTTATCTCCCAACATGGAACGGCCATTTACTACGATTCTTTGTTTTCCCACTTTTCCCTGAACTCCCATAATTGCTCAATAGTAGGATAAAAAGTCGGATTTTCCCAGTTTTTGGAAATCATAGCAATCAACGATTCCAAATACGATTTACCATCAATAATTGTAGTACATTGATTGACCTGATATCTTTCAGTTGGATAATTCTTTGTTTCGATCATCTTTTTTGCCCAGTTCAATAACTCCTGAACAGCTTCATTGTCATAAGTATGTTGCGCCATATCTTTAGAATTTTCTACAAAGATAACAAGAACTCGCAAAAAAACGGCAAAATTTGGATAAATAAAGTAAGTGTTTGGTATTGAGGAGAGTTAAGCCAAATTCTTCTATACCTTTCCAAATCGCTAAAATGCAGGATAATGAAAGGTTAAGAGAAAGATTTGCTACTTATCCGTTGCCTTTTTTAGCCCCGGATAATCCGGCAAAATAACGCTTAACCACCTGCGGTTTTACCGTTCACCATGCAAAGAACCCTATATTTTGCCCGTAAAGATAACCGTTTTTTTCCGTTTTTCATGGAAATACAGGTTATGTTACCGGCATCCGGGGTTTTATTCTTTGTTCCGCTATAATTTTCATAACTGTAAATAACTCTATATCAAGTAATTTTGCAACATAAAAAATAGAGTTATGAAACAGACGGATGTAACGGTTACGTTCTACCTCAAAAAGAGCGAAATGAATGACGAGGGACATTGCCCGGTCATGGCGAAACTTGTTGTCGGCAAATTTTCAGAAGCGGCTTTTAGTGCGAAAATGTCCGTACCCGCTGCACTGTGGGCATCCGGACGTGCCACGGGTAAAAGTAACGCCGCGCGGGAAATCAACCGGCAACTGGACGATTTGCGAGCTTCAGCCATTTCCATTTATGACGAACTGTCAGCCACCCGTGAGAATGTAACGGCTGAAGAAATAAGGAATCTGTTGTTGGGGACGGCTTTCGGGCAGGAAACCCTGTTGGGTTATTTCCGGACGTTCATCGAACATTTCGAAAAACGTGTCGGCGTGAACCGGGAAAAGGGAACAGCGCAATCTTACCGCTATGCTTGTAACTGTGTGGCCGCTTTCATCCAGGAGAAATACAAGTTGTCGGATGTTCCTTTCACGGCCCTGAACCGTTCATTCATCGACAACTATGACCTCTACCTACGCACGGAGCGCCGCTTTGCCCTGGGAACTATCGTGTTGCTTGTCACACGGTTGAACACGATTGTCGGGGAAGCCATCGCGGAAGGGATTATCACTGCCGACCCGTTCGCGGGTTATGAAGCCGAACATCCCGAGCGGGAACAGAAATACCTTACCGCAGCGGAGTTACAACGGCTGATGACCACACCCCTGCACGACCCGAAACTCTACCATATCCGCGACCTGTTCCTCTTCTCCTGCTACACGGGTATCCCTTACGGGGACATGTGCCGCCTGACGACGGAGGATCTGGAAGTGGCCGAGGACGGTGAGGTATGGATCAAGACCGCCCGCAAGAAGACGAAAATCGACTATGAAGTGCCATTGCTCGACATACCGTTGCTCATCCTCGACAAGTACCGGGATATGGCCCCGGAAGGAAAACTGCTGCCGATGTACAGCAACAACGAACTCAACCGGACACTGAAACGTATTGCCGCCATTTGCGGAATTGAACGGAAGCTCGTCTTTCACTGCGGACGCCATACCTACGCCACCGAGATCACGCTTTCGCATGGTGTCCCGCTTGAAACCGTCAGTAAAATGCTGGGGCATAGCCGCATTTCCACGACGCAGATTTACGCCAAAGTGACCGATGACAAGATCGACATGGATACCCGGTCTTTAGAGGAAAAGATTGCCGGCCGCTTCTCCGTAGCTATTTAATCTATCATTGACAATCAAATTCACAACGATTATGGAAACGAATAATAAAGAGATAAAACGTCGCAGCACGTTCTCCCTGCTGTTCTACATCAACCGCACGAAAGTCCGCAAGGACGGAACATGTAAATTGTTATGCAAGGTAAGCATCGACGCCAAGTCGGCCCCGATCAATATCAACGCGTTTGTCGATCCATCGCTTTGGAATCCGGAAACCAAAAGGGCGAACGGACGAAGCGAGAACGCCCGAACGGTAAACCTGGCAATAGAGAAACTGACCGAAAAAATCACCGGGCATTACCGTCATATTCGTAAAAGCCTCGGTTTCGTGACGGCCGAGCTGGTCAAAAACGCCGTGGAAGGAATCGGGCAGAAACCGTTCACCCTCCTTGCCTTGTTCCGCGAGCATAACGAGGAGTTCCGCAAGCGTGTCGGCGTGGATCGCAAGGAAGAAACCTATGAAAGTTACGAGAACTCCTATAATATTTTAGCCTCCTTCGTGAAAAAAAGGAAGGAAAAGGAGGATGTAGCGTTGCGGAGCCTTGACCGGGAGTTCTACGATGATTTTGAAATATTCCTACGTACAGATCGTGAAATGAAACCCAAGACAGTACACGAGCATCTTTACCGGTTGAAGAAAATGACCAAGCGGGCTGTCAGTCAGGGTACACTCCGGCGCGACCCTTACGGGAAGCTGCACCCGGAACTGCCCCGGCGCAAGAGCCGCCATTTGAAACTCGAAGACCTCAAAAAGCTGATGGAAACTCCCGTCGATAAACCCAACCTCCAGCGGGTGCGGGACTGGTTTCTCTTCGCTACCTTCACGGGGTTGTCCTACGCCGACCTGAAACGCTTGTCCGAAAAAGACATCACGCAGTCGGACGACGGAACGTACTGGATACACATCCGGCGCCAGAAGACCGAAACGCCCTCGGCCATCCGCCTGCTGAACGTGCCGTTGCAGATCATCGAGAAATACCGCCACGAGCGTAAAAGCGACAGGATTTTCAACCTCTATTGCCGGGGGTATCTCATCAAGCTCACCAGAGAACTGGGACGGACATACGGCTTCGACATGACCTTTCACAAGGCGAGGCACAATTTCGGGACACATATCACGCTCTCGTTGGGTGTGCCTATCGAAACTGTCAGCCGCATGATGGGACACAAGAGCATTTCCACCACGCAGATTTACGCCAAAGTGACCGACCGCAAGGTGGACGAGGACATGAAACGGCTGAAAGAACAGACCAAAGGCCGGAAAATAAATCTCTACGAGGAGGACGAACCGGAAACGGCAGATATTATAACGGTAAACGGTTGAACAGTATAACAAAAATTGATAAATTTGTATGACTATGACGACAAGAGAACCTATCAGCATTGAAAACGGGCGGGTGGAAATCCACGCGCCGGAGAACCGTGTATGGCTCACGCGCCACCAGATTGCCGACCTGTTCGGAGTCTTCGTTCCTGCCGTGGGGAGCAACATCCGCTCCATACTCAAAAGCGGCATACTCTGTGAGGAGAGGGTTTACCGCCGGGAGCGCAACCGTGACGGCGGTATTGTCGAGCTGTATTCGCTCGAAATGATCGCCGCGCTGGCTTTCCGCTTAAAATCCGGGAATGCCGAAGCCTTCCGACGGTGGCTTGTCCGAAGGGCCACGACGACCGCTGTCGTCTGGCAGCTCCCCGGCATGAACACGATATTGAACTGAAAAAGAAGAACGGCCAACGTTTTGGCCGTTCTTCTTTTATACCCATTCCTGTCCCCCGATACATTTCTTCCGGGAATCTTCCAGGAATTTCTGTATCTCGGATTCCATGTATAGTACCTTGCCCTGAATCAAATAATAGGGAATGATCCGCGCCGTGCGGTATTCCTGCAATGTACGCCTGCTGATTTTCAGCAGCCGGGACAATTCCTCGTCGGTGACGAACCGCTCTCCCTTGAGTGTCCGGCCTCCGGAGGATTCCAGTTTATCCAGTGCCTTGCCGGCCTTTTCCAAGCGCCGGAAGAGATCCGCCACACGCGGATCGTGCTTGTCGATGAAATAATGGCTCATAACGCGGCGGTATTAGGATAGTGCGACGATTGCAGCAGTTTCCCGACATCTTCCGGTTTGTAGAAGATTTTGTGACGGATGCGGCTGAAAGGCAGCAACCCTTTCTCCCGGTAGGTTTGCAGGGTACGTTTCGATATACCCAGCACGTCACAGACATCCTGGTTGTCCAGCCATTTTTTCAAACTCACGTCCTCTTGCCTGCGGCATAACGCCTCGGCTTTTCTTTCAATGGCTTCCACGTGCCCTGCCAGCGCGTCGAAAGCCTTCACGTCCATACTTATTATTTCCATGTTCTGTTTCATTTTTTGTTTCCCGGATGCCCAAAAGTACACAAATGAACAGTATCTTGTTATCAGCCAGTGGTATATGGACGTATCCGTCTTAAAAGTGGCAGCGAGTGGCGCCACGTCCGGCGGAAACGATCCTCCGCCGATACGGGATCGGCACGTTCCGATACGCCAATCGCCCGTGAAAGGAAATGTTCGCGGGCGATTTATCATTCCATGCAGGGTGAGCCGTGAACCGACTTTCGCGAGCGTTCACGGCATATCGTTTTCTCCCCGTTTCTCCCCCATAACCTTTTCCTCTCTTTTTTTTCATGCCGCGGAGCGCGGTATGGAAATCTGTTGTCAGTAGCAAAGGTAGTTACGGGGCTCACGCTGCTGCAAGATCGGGCCGCGGGGCGGTTTGCCGCAAAATCTTCCTCTTTCCCTGCGGGCGAGCGTATTTTCCGACAAAATCTTGCAGCAGCTATCCCCGACACCTTTTGATGCTACCGAAACAGATTCCATCCATACCGGCTCCGCTACGGCATAAAAAAAAAGTCAAAGGTTATGAGAAACGAAGAGAAAAATAAATGGAAACAGAAATCCTCCAACCTTCCACTTGGCATAAAGGCAAAGGTCGGGTTGGCGGTAAAGGTCGGGGCGGTGACTTTGGGCTTCCACGTGTGGGGTATCGACTTTATTTGGGTCGTTTTGGGCTTCACGTTCTGTTATGACATCCTGCGGGGCATTTTCTCCTGCCTTGTTTCTCTCGTGGCTCTAACCGGCTTTTTCTATTTCCTATTCACTCACATCTTCTAAATTTTTACAGGTATGACAAAGTACATTTCATTATTCGGAGCGACTACCACGGACACGCAGGTGCAGGTAGTCAAGGAAAACCAGGTAATCATCGGTATCGGTGCGGGTGCGAGCAGAAAGCGTTACGTCGTTTACAAGGTGGAACACACCGCCCGTGGCTACGTGTACCACATGGTCGATACCGAAACAAAGGAAATCAGCCAAACGGACATTTTGCGACCCCTCTCGCAAACATTCGGTATCGGCAGGTACTACGACGACGTGAACCCCGAGTTCATGGACGCTTTCGAGGTGGCTTTGCTCGTGAGGCAGGCGGAAGAGCAAGCCACGGCGCAGGCCATCGCCGCCGCCAAAGAGAAAGCCGAGCATGACCGCATAGCGGAAATAGGAGCGCAGAGGTTACGCCGCATCATGCCCGAAGGGGTGCAGGGCGTAATCATCGCCGAACTCAACGAAACGGAATACACTGACCCCTCTTACGAGTGTTCGACCACCCGAAGCGTGCGTACCGTCATTCTCGGCTTTTCGGCCACCTCCCGCAACGGCTTCGGGGAGTTGAGAAAGGCGGCGGCCAATTTCCCGCAAACGGCGCACCTCTCCGAATACGACCCCAAGAACGAACACCGCTATCCCGTTTTCACGCTCGGCAAAAGTCCGAAATACGGGTGGAGTGTCTGCAAACTGACCCACTACACCCGTGAAGGGTACATCGACAGGCTGGCATATATCGCAGGAAACGAGGAGAATATATGTCTGCCCGAGCCGAAAGACGAAAAACGGGCGGAACGCACTGAAACGAGCGTGCAAGGCGGGTTTATCATCGTGGACTATTCCGAGAAGGCGATAGCCGTATTCGGGGACACCAAGCCCGTCAAGGACGCCCTTCACGCACTCGGGGGACGCTTCAACGCACGGCTGACGCATGACGGGCAGAAGAAAGCGGGATGGATTTTCCAAAAGACCAAAGAGGACGAGGTGCGACGGCTTCTCGGAAAGGACGAATAAATGTTGAACACGGGGTGGCTCGCCGCCCCACAATACCAAAAAATCATGGCACAAGGAACAGATTATTTCAAACTGACGATACAGAACTATCTCGACGCACGGGCACGGGAGGACGAACTTTTCGCACCCCGATACGCCAACCCGAAAAAGAACATTGACGATTGCTGCACTTTCATCATCAACCAAGTACGGCAGAGCGGTTGCAACGGGTTTGCCGACGAGGAAATATACTCTATGGCACTCCACTATTACGACGAGGAGGACATCGACATCGGCAAACCCGTCAGTTGCAAGGTAGTGGTCAATCACACCGTCGAACTGACCGAGGAGGAAAAAGCCGAGGCACGGCGGAACGCCATACGGAAGGCCGAGAGCGAAGCCTACGCCAAGTTGGCGAAAGCCAAGTCCAAACCCAAGAAAATCGAAGATAACAAACTAATGCCCAGTCTATTTTAGTTATGAAACCGAGAACAAAATTCCAACAGAACGTCGTGGCGGCAAGCAAACACCTGCCGCCGCTTACCCCCGCACAAATCGAATGGGGGTACAAGAACTGCATCGAGCATATCGGACGCCGCACGCCGAAAGGACTTATCACCTGCACCGAGTGCGGCCACACGTGGCAGAGCGAAAACGGAGAACTCACGGACAATCTGTTAGGGTGCGAGTGTCCGCACTGCCACACCACGCTGAAAGTGGAAACCACCCTGCGCCGCAAGTTCAACGATTACGAGTATTTGTGCATCGTAACCCGCTGCAAGGGTTTTCAAGTCCTGCGCTTCGTCTATATCGAGTGTTGGGCGAAAGTGGGACAGACGCCCGTTTACACCCATATCGAAGCCGTACAGCGGTGGATTGCCCCCGACGGACGCTCCGCAACCTTCGCACGGCTGCGCCCGATGGGCTTCTTCGTTCACGGGTGGAGTTGGTCGAGCGCATTGGAACTGCGGGCGGAGAACGACGGGAAATACAACATCACGCCCACACGCATCTATCCCCGGCAACGGCTTATCCCCGAACTGCGCCGAAGCGGTTACGGCAAACAACTCCCCGATGTAACCCCTTTCGACCTTATCCACCTGCTGCTCTCGGAGAACAAGGCCGAAACGCTGCTTAAAGCGGGACAAACGGCACTCGTGCGATTTTTCGCCCGTTCCTCCCGCAATATCGCAGACTATTGGCCGGCCATCCGTATCGCCATCCGTAACGGGTACGCTATCGGGAAACCGACGGAATGGTGCGACTACATCGACCTGCTGCGATTTTTCGGGAAAGACCTGCATAACGCCCATTTCGTGTGTCCCGCAGACCTGCCCGCAGCGCATGACCTCTACATGGCTAAAAAACGGCGGCACATGCAAATGGAACGGCGGCAGGAGGAACGGCGCAAGGCGTTGGAACAGGAAGCCTCGTTTGTCAAAGCCAAAGGACGGTTTTTCGGAGTGGAGTTTTCCGACGGGGAAATCCGCATCAAGGTATTGGACAGCGTTGAAGCCATACGGCAGGAGGGCGAGGCCATGCACCACTGCGTGTTTACCAACGAATACTATCTGAAAGCCGACTCGCTCATACTCTCGGCTACAATCGACGGCAAACGTATCGAAACGATAGAGGTGTCCCTAAAACGCATGGAGGTCGTGCAGAGCCGTGGCGTGTGTAACAAGAATACCCCATACCACGGGCAAATACTGAAACTGATGAAGGGGAACATGTCCCTTATACGGAAACGAATGACAGCATAAAAATCGGGGCGGCGAAAGCCGCCCGCAAAAACAAAATAGAATGAACCAAATAGCATATAAATTCGTGTCGTGGGACGTTCCCGCACTCGAAAGCCTTGCAGGCTCAAAAGCGTACATATTACGCAAACGGCTCAATGACGGGGGAACGCTCACCCGTGAGGAGAAAGACTGGATTACCCGTGAGGTAAACCATAACACCTATTTCAAGGACTCCATTCCGCTTTTAGGGTATCGTTTCAACTTTGTCGATGTACTGAAAACATTCGTGGTAAAGCAGTACGGGCATTACACGGAATACAAGGGCGTGGACAAGACGAGCATACGCTCCATGTTGTACGGCAGAGTGGAAAGGATTGTCGAATTATAAAATCGGGGCGGCGAAAGCCGCCCTACAAAAAAAATATAACAATGAAAATCATCTATAAAAGCTACATGGCACGCCCGCTCAAACCCTTCGGGGAGTGGGATTGGGAAGTTCGGGAAGCAGTCAAGACGGCCCTTGCGCTCGTCGAGGGGAAAAACGGGTTCAAAACCCATTCCGAGATATGGCGAAGGTGCAACCTCGTCATTACCGTGGGACACAACATCTACACCACGAGTATCGAGATACGACCACCCGAGCAGGACGTGATACGCCGCAGGAGCAACTGGCATAACGGCTACGCCTACTACTGCAACGGCGTGTTCTGGGCGAACATGAGCAGGGTTAGAGTGGAACTTGTCTGATTAAAAAATTTCGGGGCGGCAAAAGCCGCCCGTAAAAAGCGAGAATATGAAAACGAATGAAGTAAACAAGGAAATCTCCTATGAAACGCTGCTCGTAACCTTCGGCGAGGGTATCGGGCGGCTCAACACCATGTTCGACGACCCGCAGGTGTGGGGCGTTGCCACGCTGAAGCAGTGGATCGACGGGTATGAAACTACGCGCTTCACCGAAATCGACGACCGAACGGCGGTTATCACATCCGAATACAACATGGACAGCGTGAAGGAATGGCTGCAAAAGAACACACCGATTATCAACCTGGAAAAACGATAAAATCATGCGCAAGTACAAATTATTCATCGGCTACCGGCTGCTGGGAGAGTTTTCCGGTATATGGGAAGCCAAAAATTTCGCCGCTGAAAG
Source organism: Bacteroides sp. MSK.20.12 (assembly GCF_019052435.1). Lineage (NCBI taxonomy): Bacteria > Pseudomonadati > Bacteroidota > Bacteroidia > Bacteroidales > Bacteroidaceae > Bacteroides > Bacteroides sp. MSK.20.12. The sequence goes on from NZ_JAHQVH010000055.1 coordinate 12,208, forward strand.
CGGCATGAGCGGAATTTTCTCGCTCGTGGGAGAAAATTACCGGGACAGTTGGTACGAACCCAAAAAACAGGACAAGAATGGAAACAAAGATTAAAGACATCACGGGAGCGGAAATAACCGTTACCGACTTAAAAGAGGCGGTACGCCAATGCCGGGAGTGCCTCGCAAGTCCTTACCTGATGCCCTCGGGGCATACCGTGGGGGAAAACCATGCCTACATGTTGCGGCAACTGCTCGCCCTGCAAAGGCGGAAACGGGAACACGGCAGGCAACGGCCGTGAAAATACGACGCGAAAAAAATCGGACGATAACAACCGTCCGATTTTTTTGTTTCCCGTCAATCGACCGCCGTATGGTCGCCCAGCTTCCCGTGCAGTTCACGCCCGATATGTCCGGCAATGCCACGGGGAGAAATTTCAGAGATTGAACCCCACCCGCCATGCGTGTATATGCACGTCTTGAGCGGTTCGGTACGGGAAAGGTAGAACAGATAGCCGTTGCGGAGCAGGATGCCCACGAACACCGAGCCGACCTCGATGTCGGCGATCTCGTCAAAACGTATCTTCCCGTCATTGTATAATACTGCCGTGCCATCCGCATCGGGAATGACGAACAGATCGTCTTCCATAACAATCCCGTGCAACTCGATTAGCGACCCCAGGCATTCACTCGCCGATACCCGGTCGTAATCACCCTTTACCTCATTTGTCGATTTCGTTTCCATATCGCTTTTCTTTAGGTTCAGACAAATACCATACGAAAAAGGCGTGAGAATACGTTAAATACCGGCATTGAGGTACAGCCAAGCACCCATCCACTCGATAGATAATTTCTCCCCACGCCGCTATCGCATACGCTTGACGCATATAGACACGACGATAAAGAAGAGAACTACCCATTATTTTGCGAGCGGATTAAAATTTGGCTGTTTTCAATGCCCCACCATAATGTGTTCCTTCCGTATGTAAATCGCCCGGCGGCACGCCGCCGGAGGATTCGATTGCAAATATAACGATTTCATCCGGGTATCGGCGACAACACGTGCGATTTTTAACAACCTTCCTGCCAAAGAACTACCCGCCGTCCTACAATTTCGGCCCCCGGGCGGGTTTGCGGGGCGCGACCTTCGGCTGCGCCTTCTTCTCCCTGGGCGGTTCGACGATCCGCAGTTTGAGTTTCTCCGTCTTACGGTCGTAACGCACCTCGCAGCAATCAATCTCACCCGCAACCGACGTCCACACGTTGTTCACACGCACCGCGCCGCCCGAGTAGAGGGTCTTGTATTGTTCGTATTCGAGCGGCTGCCGCAATTTCGCGTCCACCTGACGGTGGAACGAATAGATATTACGTCCCTTCGCTATCTCGTCGGGAACGTAAACCCGCAACTCTGGATGGGCGGCCTCGGCATAGAGGCACAGATCCGCCGTGCGAAGCTCCCTCGGAACCCACTGGATCATCCTCGGGTCGCCCCGCACGGCCGTATCGGCCACGAGCGGCGTGATGGCCGTCTGGGGAATGTCATACAGCACCCCCGCATCCTTGCGAACGGCCTCCAACGCCACCTCCTCCGTTACAAGCCGGCGGTTCAGGTGCAGGACACTCATCAACCGGTGTATCTTCTGCGGGTCGTCCTGCTCGCGGAACACCTGCAAGACCAGGGCGGGGTCGCTCAACGCGCTGATAACCGAGAAATCGGTTTTGTCCTTCCCGTAGGTACGCTCGAAAGCCTCCCGGCTCATCTCCGGCGTCCGGGCTTCGCGGGGGACGCCTTTCAGGTTTTGCGGGTTCTCCCGCACCAGGCTCATGTATAGATCCGGGCTTTTCATGCTCTCGGGCAGGTGGGCGATGGCATAGGGACTGCGCCGTATGGCCTCCATGCACAACTCCGGCGTTTTCCACTTCTCGGGGACATATTGCAGGTAGCTCCCGTCGTGCCCGACGGCCCGGCGGCACATCTCCTCGTTCTTGGCGTGGTCGGGAAGGTTGTAGAACAGCTCCGGCTCCAGGGCGAAAATTTCCCGGGCCACTTTCGGCGTGACGTGTGCCGGGTTCATGTGCTGCAAAAAATCGAAGGTCTTCTCGTAATTCGTGCAATAGAACCCCAACGCCTTCATGTGTATATCCTCGAAAGGGATATAGCGGAGGACACGCAGGTCGTCGGCACGGGCCAACGCCCGGTTGCAGACCTCCGGCGTGAGCTGTTCGGGGTTGAAAAAGCGGATGGCCAGGGGATCGCGCTCCAGCGCTATCTCGCACAGACGGTCGGTTTTCAGATGCTTCGGAACGTACTCCAGTGCCAGGTAGTTCGAGGACACGGCAGCCTCGCAGACCCGTTCCGTGCGTAATTCCTCCGGCACTTCATGGAGCAGGATGCCGTCCCCACTGACGGCACGCAGGCAGACTGCCTCCGTGCGCAGTTCCACCGGCACGAGCGAAAGGCAGGACGCGTCCATCCCCACGCCGTGAAGGGCCAGCTCCCCGGTCATGACCTCCGGGGCAATGGAGGCGAAAATCTCGAACTTGTCCACGAACGACATCCCGAATTTTTTCAGCCCTTCCAGGCATATATCGGGATACGGAATGTAAGGGAGTATCTTGTAATCGGCACTGTCCACCGCTTTCAACGCCGCACGGCATATTTGCGGCGTCCTCAATTCCCCGGGAACGGCCTCCAGCACCAGGCCGTTGCGCTTCACGGCCGCCATGCACAGTTCGGGGGTCTTCAACCCCTCCGGAACGTAATACAGCGCGTAGCTGTTGCTATCGACGGCGGCACGGCACATTTTCGGTGTCTTCAGACGGTCAGGGACGAATTTCAGTGTTTCGCCCCGGTAGCCGGCCGCGGCAAGACAAAGTTCCGGCGTTTTCATCGCTTCGGGAACGAACTCGATGTTGAAAGCCGATTTCTTGATGGCGAAACGGCAGACCTCCGCCGTTTTCCGATCCTCGGGCAGCGTCTCGAAAAGGTTCTCACGCCACGGGTTCTCGTACACCCCCGTATCGAGATAGGCTATATCTATTCTCTCTTGCTCTGTCATGGTTTTCAGTATTTATGGAAAGCGCCCGGGTGACGGGCGCTTCTCTTGGTTAGACATATTCCGTTATCGTTCCGTTTCCTCCGTCCCGTTCTCGCTCTGGAACGTGAAGGAGGTCTTCACGACCTGACCCGTGTTGTCCTCGACATAGACGTCGATGGTCTGCTGGTCATCGCTGCGCGATGTGTAATAGAGGCGGAACACCTCACGGTCGAGCGGATAGCGGTCGTTGGGCAGGAACACCGTACCGTCGTCCATCCTCAACTCACCGCGCCCGTCGGGCTGGAAATAGCGGATCGTGTAACGTGCGCCGTCATATCTCCCCTCCCGCACGAGCGTGCAGCGGATTTCAGCGGTTTCACCAACGGAGATTCGCTTCTGAACGGGCATCGTTTCCAGAGAGAACGTGTACGCCTGCTGTATATCCAGCCCGTTGTCGCAGGATGCGCATAAAAGACCCAGGGCGGCGATCCAGACCGCCAGGGCCAATATCTTTTTCATCTTTTTCATGTCGCTTGCAAGTTTAATGGATTATGAATTTCACGCCCAGGCCGAACTGCGCGTGGAAATGTCCCGTTGTAGTGCCCCATAGGATACGCTCACGCCCCGTCAGCGAGAGGATAATCCTGTCGGTCAGGTACGCATCGACCTCCAGCGTGACGGCCCCGCCATAGAGGAAACGGTCGCGGTGGCGGAGCGTAGAGCCGTCATAGAGCCGCCTTTCGCCCCGGTTCACACTCTCGTAACCGGCCAGCGCCGAGCCGCCGAGGTAGAAGAAAAAAGTCCTGGACGGGTCGGCGAGGAACTTGTAATAGTAACCTCCCTCGGCCGTGAACTGCGCCACCGGGATACGTTCCGACTTGTAGGGGTAATAACGGTTCAGGAACTCCGCGCCGAACACCCACTTGTCGGCATTCTTCGCGTAGCGGCTCATGGCCAGCCCGAACCAGTAGCCCGTTTCGCTGCGGCTGTCCCGGGTATAGAAGCCGTCGGCCATGCCTCCCCGTATTTCCAGCCCGCGCATGGCGGGCAGGGCACGCTGGGCGTGCGCCCCGTCCGAAAGGAGGAGGCATAACCCCAGCGTGAGAATGAATATCGCCCGTTTCATATCACTTTACCTTTAACTCGTTGATAACACGTGCGCGCACCAGGTCGGCATTCTCCACCGTGAAAGTCTGGTGTCGCCCGCCCTGCTGCTCGTGCAGTTCCACGACCAGCTGCTTGTCGTCGGCCAGCGTGAACTTCGGGAGCGTGAAGACCATGCGCTCGGTACGCTTGCCGCCGATGACCTGCACGTTGTTGTACGCACGCACGGGCCATACGACCTGCTCCTGGATGGCCGTGCGTTTGGCCACCTTCTTGTCCGTAATCTTGAACGTCAGGTAGTCCACGTTGAAAGGCACGTTGGAGGAGTTTTTCAGTTGGAGGTGGAAATAAAGCAGGTCGTTATGCACGTAGATACCTTTGAGGAGGTATTGTACCCCGAAACGCTTGCAACCGATATGCTTGATCTCGCGGCGGTCATTCTTGTAAATGGACTGCATGATCAGTTTGACCAGCAGCGGAGATTCGCATCCCAACTCCTGCAAATAGATGTCCAGCGCGTTATTGGGGCGGTTTACCGCCTCCCCGTCATGCAGGAAGTCCGCCATCTCGACCGACAGTTTCACCGGCTCGTCGGCATACTTGACATTGAAGCTGTAATAGGCCCCGTCCTCGGTAATGACCGAAAGGTTGCTCTCGCGCGAGAAATCACGCAGGGCCGCCTTTACACGCAGCACGTTTTCCGTGCCATCGGCTTTCGCCGCCAGAAGATCCGAAGACCCCAGATCGACGTAACGGATGGCCGAGGGGAAAATCACATGCACGGTCTTGCTGAACGTCACCTCCAGCGCGTAGGGCGGGATAACCCGGTTGAAAGTCAGCGGACGGGTAAGACCGTCGTACAAATCGCCCGTGGAGGGCTTTTCCTGCGCGTGGGCAGCGAACATGCACCCGATAAAAGCGAGTGCCAGAAGAATCTTTTTCATACTCGATAATTTTTTGATTGTTGATAAAAATGGATTTTTTCAGTGGTGTACGGAAGTACGTCGTTTGTACCCTTATTGAAGGGGCGGGAGCAGCAGGACGCTGTAACCGGCCTTGAGCGTGACCTTGACCGAGCGCATCTTCTTGCTCACGTATTGCGACACGCCCTGGATGGCGCTGCGCCCCAGGTCGGAGAGCAGTTGCGAACCGGCATCGTCCGTGATCGTGATACTGCTGCCCATGCCCGCGCCCATATTGGCGGCGATCTCCTTCACGGCATTGAGTTCTTCCGACCCCGGCACGGGAATACCCTCGTTGCCGTTCGTGTCATAGACCGACAGATCGACCGGAACGACCGCCCCGCCGTGCTGGACAGCGCTGACCTTGACCGTCAGCCGTTCGCCGTTGATCCTCGCCGCCCCCGTTACGGGCGTACCCGAGGGGATGAGCAGATCTCCCGCCATCATCGGTTCCAGCAGCCGGAAAGTAACCTCCCCGCCATCGGTGAGCGTCACGGTTTGCTGCACGGCGGCGCGGATACTGTTGCGCTCGGGCTCGCGAAGGTCGCTCCCCACCGTGTTGAAACCCCAGTTCCGGGGCTTGACGAACTCACGGGCGAAGACCGAATCGGGCAGCGGGGCGGCGAGCAGCGACACGATGTTACGGCGCACCTGGCGCACGGGCTGCACGGAAGCCTTGCCGGAAACGGAGGCTTTCTGACGCGGGGCTTCAGGGGCCTGACCGCCATTCATGTAGCGGGCGGCGATCTCGTAGGACTTCTCCAGCAGCGCCACCTGCTCCTCCTGGGCCGTTTTCTGCGCCTGCTGTTCTTCCAGGCGGCGTTCCAGTTCCTCGATGCGGGCCTGCATCTCGCGCTCTTCCCCCGTTTCACCGGCGGTGTCCTCGTAGAAACTGCCTAACTGGCGGTTGATGTCGGCATAGGCGGCACGGGAAGTCCGGAAAGCTCCCGACGAACCGCCGGCAGAGCCGGAAGACTTATCCGGCACGGCAGCGGGCATGACGGGCTCTTCCTCCTCGTCCTCCATCCCGAACGCGAAATCCTGCAAGGAGCGCATCTTTTCCCGCTCCCTGCGCCGCATCTCCTCCTGCACGTAGGCATCACGCTTGTCCGAGAGGATACCCTCCGATTCCGGGGTCGGCAGCTCCGTGTTGAAACCCGCCGAAGGCTCCTCCCGTTCTTTTTCGCCGGGGGAGAAGATCAGCCACATGCACCCGGCAAAGGCCAGGAAAAAGAGCGGGAAGACCACCATCTTCTTCCGCATCTGTATCTGCCGGGGCGTGAGTTCCTTTTTCCCCGCCTCCGGCTGTTTATTCTGTTTTTCGTTCGTCGTCATAATTGAAATCTTTTAGATGTTTTACACTGTCGGCCTCCTGCCGTTGTCTTAATTCCAGTTCCAGCCGCTCGATATGCCGTATCTGCATCCGTTCCCCGGCTCCCTTGCCGAAGCGGTAGATGGAAGACACGGTAAAGTAGAGCGACAAGACGGAAAAGAACAAGAGCAGCGTGAGGATCACGATAATCCGCTTATCGGGCGAGAGTGCCCCGCAAGCGCGGCGCAGGTGGTCTTCGACCCACTCCCCGAAAGCCTTTATTCTCTTCTTTGCCATAGCCTTATCTTTTTAATGTACGTAAATCGCGGTTCTCCAGAATCTCGAATTTCTCCATGATGAAACCCTGCGGGTTATTGTCCGAACGCCCCGAGTTGATCAGCTCGCAGCGCGTGACCAGCGAACGCTCGGTGATGTTGCTCTCGCGGACAATCATTTGCCGGGCATAGGTCATGGCCCGGTAGGGATAGGCGTTGAAGTCGCACACCACGGAGTCCACCTCGATACGCTGGCTGATGTTCCCCGACACCACACGGTTGTAGTAACCTTTCTCCTGCATGTCCTGGTAATAGGCGAAGGCGCTCTTATCGACCAGGAACAGCGCGCGGTTGATGTTGCTCTCGATGGCCGCACGGTCGGGCGAGAGGGTAAAGAACAACTCGTGAAAACGCCGGATATGTTCGCGCGCCTCCACGGGGCGGTTCTGGCTCAAATCCTGCGATAGCGCCAGCATCAGCGACTTGCCCCCGTCCAGGACGTAGATCTTCTCGCGCTGCTTTTCGGCGAAACGGAAGCTCGCGACCACGCTGAACACGGATACCAGCGCGCACAGGCAGAGGAACACGATACCGAAAAGCCGAATCTGCCTGAAACTTGTTTCGATGTTTTTTAATGACTTGAATTCCATTGTCCAAATTGTTATGAATGATTACTGTTACCTTGTGTTGCCAGGTTGCGCCCGTTGGGGGCACTGCCCGAAGCCGGGCCACCGCCGCCGTTACCGGAGGAGGAACCGCCACCGCCGCGACGCCCGAACGTGCGGCCGATCATGTTGCCGGCGATACCGCCAGCGACACCCGTGGCGAATGCCCCGGCCTTGTTGATACCGCCCATAGCCCCGCCGGCTCCGCCCGACTGGATCACCCACTCGGCAACGGTGGGGATCGTGAAATAGCCTATGATACCTATAATCAAAAAGATAATATAGACACCGCTGCCGCTGTCGGGAATGTAGTTGGGGTCTTGCAGGGCCAGGACGTCCGCCTGGAGCATCAACGTCTGGATCTTGGCCAGCACCGCGGAGAACAGGTCGGCGATGGGAAGCCAAAGGTACACGCTGATATAGCGGGAAATCCAACTCGCGAGCGTCGAGTGGAAGCCGTCGTAAATGGAGAGGGCGAACGACAAGGGCCCCAGAATCGACAGCACGACTAAAAAGAATGTCCGCAGCGTGTCGATGGTAAGCCCCGCGGCGTTGAACAACAACTCGAAGAAGTCCCGGACAAGCTGCCGGAAACCGGCCTTGATGTCGTACCACGTGCGTTCGGCCCACATGCTGATAATCTCGCCCAAATCCGTGATACCCATATCCGCAAGCCGTTGTTCATACACCTCGTCGTCCACTAACCAAGCCTTGCCCTCGCGCCTGCGGGCCTCGGCTTCCAAATCGTCCTTCTGTTGCTGGTATGCCTGCAAATCCAATGTCTGCCCCTCCAGTATGGCGTGCGTGCCCTGCACCACGGGCGACATCACAGCGTTGATCGTCCCCAGAACCACGGTGGGAAAGAACATCACGCACAAGCCGATGGCGAAAGGCCGCAGGAGCGGGAACACGTCGATAGGCTCCGCGCTGGCCAGTGCCTTCCATACCCGGTAAGCCACGTAAAAGAGCGCACCCAGGCCGGCGATACCTTTCGCCACCCCGATCATGTCGCCGCATAGCGGCATCATCTCCTGATACAGGTTCCGGAGAACCTGGTGTAAATTGTCGAAATCCATGACTGCCTCCGTTTTCAGGTTACCAATATCTGTCGTTCGGGTTCCCGTAAAGTGCCAGCACCCGGTGCGCGTCGCCCTTTTCGCGGCTGCGGATGAAGGACACGGAGATGGTCTTGCGCGTGTAATAGCGCGTGAGGTTGCGGTACTCCAGCATCTTCGTGTAAACCTGATCCACCACGTCCATCCGCTCCTTGTCCGAGAGCGAGAGGCCGTTGCCGCCGGTTATGACCGTCTTGAGTTCCGCCACCAGCGCACCGCCCTCCTCCAGCAGCCGGGCGTAACCCGCCGAGATCGCCGCCAGCTCGTCCACCGTGAAGTTCGGGTCTGAAACCATACGGTTGAATCCCGAGGTGTAGATTTCCGTGATCTCGCTGACCATTTCGAGCGTCAGCTTCACCTTCCGGGCATCCTTGATGATGTTATGCACCGATTTGAGGGCGTCGTAGTAAGCCTTGCTCTGGTTATAAATCTTGATACTCTCTTGCAGCGACTTGACCATGTTGGTCGCCGTGGTCGAGCTTTGAACCGCGCTCTTGATGTTCTGAACGAGGTTCGACGGGTCGATGACCGTCCACTGCGCTTTTGCCTGGTACGTGAAGCAAAGAAGCCCCACGAACAGCGTTAAAATCAATCGTTTCATCCTTTTCATTATTTAATTCGTGAATACTTGGGCGGTCATTCCGACGCCCGGTAATAATCCCCGTAGGCGGAGAGCTGGAGCACCTCGCGCCCCACATCGTAGGCCAGGGCGACATACCCGTAGAGGTCGAAGTAACGGATACCTCCCCAATACTTCCTCACGGGACGGGAGAAGCGTGTCCCGTCCTTGTAGGACACCTCCACGTAAAAACCGCCGCCCCGGCGTCCCGGGTTGCGGTAGATGCGAACCCGGGGAGAACCCGAGCGGCTTTCCCACTCGCCCGCCACCTCGTACAGCGCGAAGTCCAAACGCGCCGCCGTGGGGTCTGATCCGATACACTTGCGATACATGGCCTGCCCTCCCTTTAACGTTTGCCCTCGGCGAGCTGCCTGATCGCCAGTTCTATATCACCGCCCAGCTCGCCGGCAAGCCGCTGTACCTCCACTTTCTCCGTTTCCTCGGTCGTGTAGGCCAGGTACTCCGGGACGCTGACCTCCGTGGCATAGACCGCCGACTGAACGCCGCCCAGACCGATCCAGACCTCCTTGTATTTACGGGAAGGGTTGTTGGACTGGTTGATCGAGAGAATCTGCGCCTTCTCCTTGTCGGTCAGCCCCAACAAGGACTGAATCGCGTCGAAACGGTTCATGAACTTGCGCTGGTCGAGCAGGATCTTGCAGTCCGAGTTGTTGATGATCGCCTCCTTGACCACCGGGCTGGAAATGATGTCCTCGACCTCCTGCGTCACAACGATGGCCTCACCGTAGTATTTGCGGACGGTTTTATACATATAACGCAGATATTCAGCCATATTGGCCGTAGAGAGCGCCTTCCAGGCCTCCTCGACGATGAGCTGTTTGCGTACCCCCTTGAGCCGTCTCATCTTGTTTATGAAAGCCTCCATGATGATAATGGTGACCACGGGAAAAAGCTCCTTGTTTTCCTTGATGGAATCCACCTCGAAGACCACGAAGCGCTTCGAGAGCAGGTCGATGTTGGCCCGGGAGTTCAAAAGGAAGTCGTAGCGTCCGCCCTTGTAATATTGCCGCAGGGTGATGAGCATGTTGTCGATGTTGAAATCCTCGCGGCTGACCCGGATCTCCCGCTCCTCCAGCTCGCGGCGGTAGTCGTCCCGCAGGTACTCGTAGAAACTGTCAAAACACGGCACGATATTCCGGTCGGCGCGGATACGCTCGATATAGGCGTTCACGGCACTGCCCAGCTCGCCGCTCTCGGTCTTCGTGATCTTGTCGTCCTCGGTTTTCCAGAGTGTCAGCAGCAGCGTCTTGATGCTGTCCTTCTTCTCCACGTCGAAATAGTAGTCGTCGGTGTAGAACGGGTTGAAACTGATGGGATGTTCCTCGGTATAGGTAAAATACACGCCGTCCTCACCTTTGGTCTTACGCCGGATCAGCTCGCAAAGACCCTGGTAGCTGTTACCGGTATCCACCAGCACGACATGCGTGCCCTGCTCCCAGTATTGGCGGACTAAATGATTCATAAAGAACGACTTGCCTGACCCAGAGCCGCCTAACACGAATTTATTCCTATTCGTAATGATCCCTTTTTTCATCGGTTCGTCCGAGATGTCCAGGTGCAGGGGCCTGCCGCTTACGCGGTCGCACAGCTTGATGCCGAAAGGGCTGGACGAGGATTTATAGTTGGTTTCCTCCGTGAAGAAACAGACTGCGGGCTCGATGAACGTGTAGAACGATTCCTCGGCGGGGAAATCCCCCGCGTTGCCCGGCATACCCGCCCAGTAGAGCGTGGCGGCGTCCACGGTGTTGTGGCGCGGGCGGCACTCCATCAGAGCGAGCTGGCTGCCCACATCATTGCGGATATGCCGGAGCTCCTGCACGTCGTCCGACCAGGCCAGCACGTTGAAATGGGCCCGGACGGATTGAAGACCGAACGAGTGCGCCTCGTTGAGATACTGGTCGATCCACTCCTTGTTTATCTGGTTTCCGCGGGAGTAGCGGGAAAGGGACTGCATGTTACGCGCACGTTTCTCGAACATACGCAGGTTTTCGTCGCTGTCTTCCAGGAACACGTACTGGTTGTAAAGGTGGTCGCAGGAAAGCAGAAGCCCCACGGGGGCCGCGAACGACAGCAGGCAGTCCGAACGGTCGGTGGAAAGACGCTCGTAACGGGTATCCGTACCCACGCGCCCCGGCAGGTCTTCCGTGTCCGAGAGCGTGTGCAGGCACACCCGTTTGTTGCCCACGCGCAGAACCTCGGCCCCCAGCTCGATGTCCTGAAGAGAAGTCGTCTCCGAGAGCGAGAGGGAAAAGTACCGTTCCAGCAGGCCCGGACAATCCGCCGTACCCGTGATCTCGTCCCCCGTGAGGCGGACAAGGGTCAGGAAACCCGAATCGTTCAGAATACGCTCGAACTGTTCCGCCGCCTCCAGGAATTTTGTCGCCGATTCCCGGTTTACCTCTTTGGGAATGATGTTGCCCCGGCAGAGGGTCGAGAAGTCTGAACGCATGTGCATACGCTCCCTCGTCGTTTTCGTCAGGTAGAGGAAGCAGGCGTGGGTCAGGAACGGACGCTCGTTGAAATGCCGCTCGTAACTGCGGGAGAGGAAACTCATGTCCCCCTCGCCCGTGGCCGGGCGGTAACGCTCGCGGATGAACCAGTCCTGCTTGTGTACCACGCTGTATTCGGGCAAGACCTTCAGGGCCTTGCACCAGGCGGCGTGGATCGCCTCGTACTCGGCGGACGTGACGGTGAACAGCTCCGGGAGTTCGACCCGATAGGCGACCGTTATGTCCGCGTCCTTGCTGATGATACAACCGCCTTCCACGGCCAGGAGCGGGAACTTGCTTTCCAGCGTGGTGGCTTTCAAGATGTTTCTCATACGCGGCCCCCCTTTCTTTTCAGCAACCGGCGCAGGGACTTGCGGTTGAGCAGGTAGCGGGGATGCCGGCGCGCGGCGAACAGCTTCATCAGCCCGTGTTCCCCGTAACGGGCGTTCAGGCGGAAGGTAAGCCAGACCAGCACCGAAGCCGCCGCAACGCCGAAAGCGATACATACCCACTGATCGACCCCTGCCATGTAGAGGATGACGAACACCACGAAGACGGCCAGCAGGCCGCCCGCGAAGATGAAGAGGTACTGCGCCTTCAGGCCCCGGAACTCCACGCTCTTGCCGATTCCCTTGTTGATTCCATATTCCATAATTATTTGCATGACAGGTTGGACTACAAGAAGAAAGAGCGTAGGATCGTCGCGGCGACAATCAGGAAAATACACGCGCCGAACCAGCTCGCGGCGGTCTTCGACGTGTCGGGGTCGCCGCTCGAAAACTTGTTATAGACCTTGATCCCGCCGATAAGGCCGACCACAGCCCCAATCGCGTAGATGAGCTTCGTTCCGGGATCGAAGTAGCTGGTTACCATGTTGGTAGCCTCCGTAATGCCGGCGATGCCGTTGCCCTGCGCGAAAGCGGAGGAGATGGCGGCAAAGAGAAATGCCGCCGGAAGAAGAATCTTGTTCTTTCTCATAACTCGATAATGTTTGAATTGTGGCGCGGGGATGGATAGGCCCCGCACCGGGTTAAACTTCTTGATTCGGATTTTTTCAGTGGTTCGAGGATAGCCTCACGTGCTACCCGTAGTCTTTTTCTTTCATCGTGATGTCATTATGGGGTTAAACAAACTCACGGACGTCGAAACCCGTGGGAACCGAACCCTGCGGAGATGGGCTTTCCGCAGACCTCTCGGACATACGCCGGTGAAAGGCCGAGAGGTAGGTGTCGATCAGGGATTTTACCCTGTCGTTCCCGTCGGGGCGGCCCGAAACGATGACCTCGAACATGTCGGTCTGTTTCAGGCCCAGGAGGACACGTCCCGTTTCCTCCCTTTGCTCGTCTGTTGAAGGTGGATCATGTACCACGTGGCGGTAGGCTTCGCCCATCTGTTCAAAACTAACCCCCTGGGCAAGCGAGCGGCCCAAAAGGGGCAGCTCTTCGGTGTCGTCTTCATCCTCGTCATAATCCGGCTCCTCCGCGTCCGCATCCGGGAAAGATTCATCGTACAGCGGAAAGTCGATTTCCAGAGGTTCGTTAGGCTCCCCCTCGGGAGCGACACCGAACACTTCATCCAGGTCTTCCGGCGGAATCTGCCGGGGGTGTTCGGGTACATTCGTGGGCACAAATATATCGGCTTTTTCCGTAACTTTTTCAGTTTCAGATTCTACGGCAGCTTGTGGCCGGGAGTGGCGCGGGTCGAGGACAAAGCGGCTCCTGCCGATGATCTCCTGCCGGCAGGGCGTGTCTTCGGCAACGATCCCGTCTGCCGGTTCGTTACGTTCCATCCGCCGCAGGCGGAAAAACGCCCACAAGGCATACCCCACGGCAAAGAGGGGCAGCAGCCACAACGCCCCGTTCATCGCTCCTCCGCTTTGGGTTGCCGGGAGGCCACGGCCTCGCGTTCCTCGAAAAGCCGCTCGATGGTTTCCCGGTTATCGTCCAGGTGCGCCTTGAGAACCTTGTCCACGTAGGCCGTGATCGTCACGTCGCCACGACCGATGACACGGGTGATCTCGCGGATACGCTCGTGATACGACGGACGTATCTTCACGTGCTTGTTACCGGCGAAAGGCAGCCGCAGCAGGCAGATGTAACGGGCCAGGTACTCGGCCTCGGGGGTGGGGACAGTCCCCACGGCGACCTCCCCCGAAGGGCCGTCGGGGACGATAAGGGTTTTCATCCTGCGCCGGTAGCGGCACACGCGGAAGATGAAGGGCACGGCGACGCAAAGGACGGCCGCCAGGATAACAGATAAAATAATTGCTTTGTCTGACATGATGGATTGTTTTTAATAGGTTGTAAATATTGGGTTCATAACTAAAAAATATCGGAGTTCCGTTTCTTGTAGAGTTCCGAAATTTCCTCCTGATAGGTCGCGAAATGCTGCTCCAGCACATTGTCCAGGTAGCTATACAGCGAGAGTTCGTTCTTACCGATAACCTGCACTATCCGGGTTATACGCTCGTGAAACTCCTTGCGGATATACACCGTTTTGCCGCTTCGGGTATTGGAGGGGGCGTTCCGGATAAAAAGACGCTCGTAATCCTGGCCTTTCCCTCTTCGGCGGCGTCCCTCCTCTTTCGTAGCCGGCGAGGCGGCGGCCTCGCCGGACGGTTCCGATAGAGCCGATGCCTCCTCCTCTTTTTCCGGCGTGTAAGGATGTAATGGCCGGTTTCGGCTTTTGGCCTGGCTGATGATGAAGGAAGCGTCCAAACCGTCGTCATGTTCTTTTCCGCTCATAAGATCCTACTTTAACAGTTCGATCAATTCATCCACGAGTTTATCCAGGTTGCTGCCCCGGATCAAAGAACGGTCTGCCGGGAAGAGCGTGGAGCGGAAGACAGAGCGACGGCTGGCGTTCTGCTCACGACGAAAACGCTTGGTGTCAGGCAGGAAGGTCTTCAGAACAGGAAGACCCAGCTCTTTCATTACCGCCTCGTAAACCTGATATAACTCTGTCTTTTCACGTCCGTCCACCATGTTCCATAGCATATACAGCCCTTTCATCCGGGACTTCTCGCGGCCCATGATATGCTCCTTTACCACAACCGCGTAATTCAGGGTGCTTTCCATGACAACCCGGTCGGCACTGATCGGGGCGACGAGATAATCCATTCCGGCCAGGGAATGAATCAGATCCTCGTTATTGATCGTACCGGGAAGGTCGAAGAACACATAATCGAAATCACCTTGCGGCAGGAGGTAGTCGGCATCGGCCAACGCCTCTTTCGTGTTGCTTTCCACGACAGGATAGGCTTTCTTTTGAAGCCGGGTGAATTGTTCGTAAGCTAACCTCTTGTAATGTTCGTCTTCGAGGGCAAGCTTCAGGTCACGTTCCCGCATCTCCACGATGGAGTGTTGGGGATAATCGCAGTCGATGACCGCGACATTGAAACCCTTTACATAGTGCAGGTAAGAGGCTGCCAGCACCGTGAGGGTGGTTTTGCCCGCTCCGCCTTTCTGGGTGGAGAAGGCCACGAATTTCGTTTTCTCTTTCATTGTTCCATGCGTTTTTAGTTATACAATCGGGTAATCGTTCATCTCTTCACGTATCCGGACAAGTGACGGCATGAGATTTTATGCTGGTATGCCGGCACGCATATATGCTGGTGCGCTGGCAGGCTGTTACGCCGGTATGCCGGTGCATGGGCGCGTGTCCGATTTTATACTCATGCGCAACCGCATTTGCTTATCCGGACAAAGACCCGCTTTTTCCTCTGCACACGATGTTTTCTGCATCCGTCCACACGTGTGCGGACAGGGGGATGTGTCATTGCCCGTATCCGTTCTCACGTGCAAAGTAAACCCTTAAAAACACGGGTTGTATGCTCTTTTTCCGCTATGGCCGCGTGTGGCGTCAAAGTGGACGCAAGTGGCGTAATCGCTTATGGCACAAGTGATTGAATAGGTCGGTATCTTTGCCTCGTGAACGATCCCGACGCTAATGAAGCCGTCCTTGCCCCGTTTTACGGCGGCTCTTTCAATGTTCTGTCCGCGAGCGGGCAGAAGGTATTTGCAAAGGGCAAATAGCAAGCTGTGTTTTCTGCTGCACGATTCTCGTTTTGCAGCAGAAAACAGCTTGCCCGCAAGGGGGAGAAAGCACCTCCGGAGTCGGTGCTTTTCAGAAGGGCGGCAGGCC
Source organism: Bacteroides sp. MSK.20.12 (assembly GCF_019052435.1). Lineage (NCBI taxonomy): Bacteria > Pseudomonadati > Bacteroidota > Bacteroidia > Bacteroidales > Bacteroidaceae > Bacteroides > Bacteroides sp. MSK.20.12. The sequence goes on from NZ_JAHQVH010000055.1 coordinate 27,930, forward strand.
GCGAAGGGATCGGAATTTTCAGGAACCGGTGGGGCTCTGGCCTCTCCTTAAAATTTCGATGCGATGGAAAAGAACAGAAAGCCCCGAGGGGGCAAAGGGGGACGACCCGCGAAAAACGACCCGGCCGTTTACCGCTTTTCGGTAAACTTTTCAGCCGTGGAACATGCCCGTTTCCTCGACCTTTACGAGCAGTCCGGGCTATTGTCCAAAGCCGCTTTTATCAAAGCGAGAGTGTTCAACGAGGCGTTCCGGGTGGTAAAGACCGACCGGGGAACGCTCGAATACGTGGCGAAGCTGACCGCTTTCCACGCCCAATTCCGTGCCGTGGGAACGAATTACAACCAGGTGGTGAAGGAGCTGCACGCGCATTTTTCCGAGAAGAAAACACTCGCGCTGCTCTATAAACTGGAGAGAGCGACACGTGAACTGGCGGCCGTCGGGCAGCAGGTCGTGTCGCTCTCCGAAGAGTTCAAACAGCGATGGTAGCCAATATCACCACCGGAAAAGACGTGTACGGCGCGCTGGCGTACAACCAGGAGAAAGTCGATCGGGGCGACGGGAAAGTACTGCTGACCCACATCGTGAGGGAGCCGGCGGATGGGCGCTTCAACGTGGCCGCGACGGCAGAAGACCTCCTGCGCTGGATGCCCTCGCACTACCGGACGGAAAAACCCGTCGTGCACGTATCGCTCAACCCGGCTCCCGAAGACCGCCTTGACGACGGGCAGCTCGCGGAGATAGCCGGGGCCTACATGGAGCGCATGGGCTGGGGAGGACAACCTTATATCGTATTCAAGCATACCGACATCGGACGGGAGCATATCCATATCGTGTCGGTGCAGGTGGCCCAGGACGGGCGCAAGATAAACGACAGCAGGCGCAACGAACGCAGCGTGGCCGTTACCGAGGAACTGGAACGGGAGTACGGACTGCATCCCGCCAAAGGGAGAAGGCGGGAGAAAGGGCAAGGGATCGTCCCCGCCGATTACACGCGGGGCGACCTGAAACGCCAGGTGGCAGCGGTAATAAAACCGGCCGTGGCGACATACCGCTTCCAGACCCTCGGCGAGTTCCGGGCATTGCTGTCCTTATATAATATAGGTATAGAGGAAGTCCGGGGAGAGCGGAACGGAACCCCCTACCGGGGATTGCTCTACACGCTGCTGGACGAGAACGGGGACAAGGCAGTGGCCGCGCCGCTCAAATCCTCACTGTTCGGTAAAGAGGTCGGGTATGACGGGCTGGAACGGCACATGGAGCGTAGCGCCGAACGGTTCGGGAAGGACGACACGAGGAGGCAAATCCGTGGCCGGGTCGATAAAGCGCTTCGGGGAGAACCCACGGAGGAAGAACTGCGCGAACGCCTGCGGGGAGCCCGGGTGGATCTCTACATACGACGCAACGAAAACGGCCGCATCGTGGGTGTGACGTTCATTGACCACGAAACACGGACGGTCGTGAACGGATCACGGCTGGGAAAGGCATACTCGGCCAACGCCTTCGAGCTGCGCTTCGGCGGAAAACGGAATCCCGGGGAAAACACGAGGGGCTTGTCCCCGAAACAAGCGCCTGCCGGACGGGACGGGCAACGGAAGCGGAATACCTCACGACGGAGGAAAGTATAACATCTCAATTATCATTCATTTATTAAATCTTACGGTTATGCAACAGGAAGACGACCTTCGGGGTCTTGCTAAAACAATGGATTTCATGCGGGCATTGAGTATCTTGTTCGTGGTTATCAACATCTACTGGTTCTGCTACGGGCAGATACGGGAATGGGGAATCAATATCGGCGTGGTCGATAGGATTCTGCTGAACTTCGACCGCACCGCGGGGCTGTTCCGGAATATACTATGGACGAAACTTTTCGCCGTAGTGTTCCTCGCCCTTTCATGCCTCGGGACAAAAGGAGTAAAAGAGGAGAAAATTACCTGGCGGAAAATCACGGCATCGCTGGCCACGGGAGGCGTGCTGTTCTTCTTCAACTGGTGGCTGCTGGACTTGCCGCTGACGGCAGCGGCGAACGCGGCTTTCTACATACTGACCCTATCGGCCGGGTATATCTGCCTCTTGATGGGCGGCGTGTGGATGTCCCGCCTGCTGAAGAACAATCTCATGGATGACCCTTTCAATAACGAGAACGAATCATTCCAGCAGGAAACACGCCTGATCGAGAACGAGTACTCCATAAATCTGCCGACGAAATTTTACTATAACAAACAGTGGAACAACGGGTTCGCCAACGTTGTAAACCCGCAAAGGGCTTGCATCTGCATGGGAAGCCCGGGCAGCGGGAAGAGTTATTGTGTTGTAAACCAGTTTATTAAACAGCAAATCGAAAAGGGCTATACCCAATACATCTATGACTACAAGTTTCCCGATCTTTCGGAAATCGCTTACAACCACCTGCTGAATCACCAGAAAGGTTACAAGAAAATCCCGACTTTCTACGTCATAAATTTCGACGACCCGCGCCGCTCGCACCGCTGTAACCCCATTCACCCGGACTTCATGACCGATATTTCGGACGCCTACGAGAGCGCCTATACCATCATGCTCAACCTGAACCGAAGCTGGGTGCAGAAGCAGGGCGATTTTTTTGTGGAAAGCCCCATTATCCTTTTCGCGGCCGTGATCTGGTTCCTGCGCATCTACGACAACGGGCGGTATTGTACCTTCCCGCACGCCATCGAGTTCCTGAACAAGCGGTACGAGGATATTTTCCCGATTCTGACATCCTACCCGGAACTCGAAAACTACCTCAGCCCCTTTATGGATGCCTGGCTCGGAGGCGCTCAAGACCAGCTCCAGGGCCAGATAGCATCGGCCAAAATTCCGCTTTCCCGCATGATTTCGCCCCAGCTATATTGGGTCATGTCGGGCGATGACTTCACGCTCGACATCAATAACCCGAACGATCCCAAGATACTCTGCGTGGGGAACAATCCCGACAGGCAAAACATTTACGGAGCGGCTTTGGGATTGTATAATTCCCGGATTGTCAAGCTCATAAATAAGAAAGGCCAGCTCAAATCGGGCATCATCATCGACGAGCTGCCGACAATCTACTTCAAGGGACTCGACAACCTGATCGCCACGGCCAGAAGCAACAAGGTCGCCGTGCTGCTGTGCTTCCAGGATTTTTCACAGTTGAAGAGGGACTACGGGGACAAGGAGGCCGCCGTCGTGATGAACACGGTGGGCAACATCTTCTCCGGGCAGGTCGTAGGTGAAACGGCCAAGACACTCTCGGAACGGTTCGGTAAGGTATTGCAGAAGCGGCAGAGCATGACGTTGAGCCGCAGCGACAAATCGACATCCATATCCACGCAGCTGGACAGCCTGATCCCGGCCTCGAAGATCTCGACGCTCACGCAGGGAATGTTCGTCGGGGCTGTGGCGGACAATTTCGACGAACGTATCGAGCAGAAGATTTTCCACTGCGAGATTGTCGTGGACAACGAAAAAGTGAAAGCGGAAACGGCCCGGTACAAGAAGATACCACAAATTACCGATTTCACGGACGAGAACGGGACGGATCACATGAAACAGGTCGTGCAGGAAAACTACGAACGTATCAAGGCAGAGGCCGGCCGCATCGTCGCCGAGGAACTGGAACGTATCAAGAACGACCCGGTGCTTTGCAAGCTCCTGCCGGAACAGAACTAAATGAACACAAACACCCCCGCAAACACCCTCCGTTACCTTAACGGGGGCTGTTTCTTGGTTTTATAACCGCACAGCCGGTGTTTTGGAGCATAAAGTAGTGATTATGTGAACAGAAAACATTATTTTTGTGTTCGGAATCCTTTTAATTATAAGTATGACAGTTACCGATATATACGAAGCAATGAACAGCAAGGCGGAAGCGTTTTTCGAGTGGTTGCAGGCTCACCCGAAATACGGGTTGCTGTTTGGTGTCGGGTTGCTTGCCCTATGGCTTGCAGGGTTGCTGTTCCGTTGGAAATGGGCGTGTCATTGGCAGTTTAACAGCAAACTGTGGTTATTTGACGATTGCAAGCCTGAAACACGCCGCAGGGTTCAGATTGTGTTGGTCAGCGTTCTGATTATACTTATATTGGTTGGTTTCTTTGTATGGAGATAACGGTATGGAAAAGGACAATCGCAAATACCGGATCTGCTTCATCGACTATATGTGGTATGTAGCCGAGATATGGCACGAAAGGGAGCGTACCAATCTCAACGGACGTATGCTACTGTTTTGGTGCTGGCTCTTCGTCCTACTCATACCGCTTGGGGTTCCGCCGATATTGCGCCTTTTCGGCTGGATGATTGGTTTGGCCATAGTGATTCCTCTCTGCTTTCTTCCCGATTTATTCTGCAAGCTACGCTATACAGCCGGACGGCGTGAAGCGCTCCGTGAACATTACGGGAAGATGAAACATCCCGGCAGGAAGCTCGCCAAAATAGTTCTTATCGCTATCGCCCTGATCGTGGCAAATGTAGCGCTGATGTTCCACCTCGGATTTATACATTGGGCATGATGAAACGGCAGGAGAATAAGCAACGGTTCTATCTCTGGGACTACCTCTGGTGGATGGGGGAGAAATTGGAACAAGCAAGACGAACAGGCAGGGTCGATGGCGAAATGATGCTCTCGATTTATATCTTCGCTCTTTTGATATTCCCTATGATGACTGTTACTATCCGGCTTTTTCCAGGTGTGTCGGCATTGTTGCCATGTGTCGTTTTTAGCATTGTCACATTTGCCGTTATGTCGCTCGTCAGCAGGATTTACAAATGGCGAGGCAAAGCAGTGATGTCTCACTATGCCAAGTGCAGGTTTAACGAACTCCTTGCGGTTCTGTTATTTTTCCTTGCGATAGCCATTATCTGCTTTATGATGTATCTTCTTGACAAAAAGTGAAACAAGCTTTGATACGAACTCCGGGCCGTTATATCGAATGGTCTAACTCGATGTACCAGTTTCCCTTGATGGGTTTGTAAAGCGTGGTGTCGTTGTACGTCCTGCGGTAGATCTCGTTCAGGTCGCCATATTCGGTGATACGGATATTCCGACGGCTTCTCAATCCGGGATCGTAAACGAAACTCTTGGACGTTCCCGCATCCACGATGCCGTGGGAGTAGTACGGCATAACAAGGCTCACATATACCGAATCTGCCGTTCCCCATTCCCTGCGATCAACAAGGATAAAACCGCATCCAATCTCTGATAACAAGGAGTCGAGTAGGATTCGCTCCGGCTTCAACAGTCCATATACCGGAATGTCTTGTTCGTCATTCGTTTTATGGAATGTATCGCTTTGTTCTGTTGAATCAAGTATAATGACCTCTTCCGGAGAAAGCGGCGGGTAGTGAAAACTACCTTCTGAACTCTCTGCCATGATTTCGTACACCTTACGGAACGCCACCTCGTGCGTGGTGAAATGGCGTATCATTTCCTCGTCCGACGGCGGCATGGGAGGCTCTCCGCAGCTTGCGGCAAGCAGGATTACAAATAACAGGATTATGATTGGTGTTCTCATTTTCTAATGTTTAATAGGATGCAGATAATCACTGTTTAAGTGATTGATGTGCGTGTTATCAATACTTTAACTACAAACTTTAAAACAATCATTCATTTTATAATAATAGTTTCGTATCTATCAAAATGTATTCCTTGAAGATGATGTTTCAATACAAGGTTCTTAAATTCCTCCCCATAAAAAGTATAGCGACAATTTACATTCGGAAGTCTGAAAATAGTTTGCTCTTGGATTTTATTTTTATCCAACACAAATTTATTTATACAACTCACCCATCCTCTTTCTTTATCTAACCACACTATATCTGATTCTTTTTCAATCAAAGCATCTATTATATTGGTACAATGAAAAAAATAAAAACCTTTTGGCGACTTTATATCAAGAATTTCTCCATTTTTGATAAGAATATTTTCTAAAATACTTAATGCTTTGTCGCTAATAGTTAATAGAGGATTACAAAATTGTGATAAATCAAAATGTTTATGTCTATTACTTTTTTTCCATATATATTCCATCTCAGGAGGATTCCACTGCTTTAGTAAACCTTCAGCATGTCCCATACAATTTTGCCAATCTTCCACATTTGGAAAACGTAAATCGTTAAATCCTTCTAAACTACCTATTAAGTAAAAGTTCATATTGTCGTACTGTAATTGATAATGGTTTGACGGGGAACGGCGTTAGTCCGTTATCCCGGCTTGTTAATATTAAATTTATGTTTCCTGATAGATTGTTTCAGAATATAATTCTGTCGAAAGAATAATAGATTTTAATTCTCCATTAGACTTATAATCAAATGAATGTTGTAACGTATCCTGTTCAATATCATTTCTATCAAATTGTCTTATAACTATTTTTTGTAGGCGGTCATTTTCATAAAAATATGTTTCTTCTCTACTTCCACGAGAACCCTTTGAATACATTTTCTCTATTTTACCATTACTTCCATATAGATAATATCGGACATTCACAATACGTTTGCTATTATCATATGCAATAGTTTTCATGAGTTCCTTTTCATAAATGAAAAAGGTGTAATAGAATTGATTTTTAAGTTCCAAGCCCTCTCGGATTTCTATAATTTGATTTTTTACATCGAAATAATAAGTAAATAGGTTATTAGTTGTTTTGAGAGAAGTTACATTTCCAACTATTTTCCCTTGCTTAAACCTGTTTCTTTGATAAGAATAAGGGGATATTTCGTAGAACTCACCTTTGTAATTCTCTTCCCTTACAACATTCTTATCAATTTCTCTTTTCAATTCATCAAACATATTTCTCAATGAATTAAAATCATCTTTCAATTTATCAGGTATCATAGTGTTTCCTTTTAATATTAATGTTTGGTGGCTAACCGACCTTTCAGGGGTAGTTAAGCCGCTTGTTAGCAACCTCTTTTCGTTTTATAGATTATTTCAGAATATCCATTTGGAAATGATTTGGTAATACTTTCTAAAGCCCCATCGTCTTGATATTGGAATATATGAATTAAATCATTACCACTATTACCCTCAATATCATATTGTTTGACTTCAATATGTGTCAAAGCATTTTCTTTATAGATATAATTCTCTTCACGGCAACCATACCTACCACATAACTGTGACCGTTTCAGCTTTCCGCCCTCAAAAAAGTAATGGCATACATTCATCAAATGTTTTCCATTATCGTATAGAATACTTTTCACAAGATTGTCTGTATAATACAGGAAAGTGTGATAAAACTGATTTTCAATAGAACAACCAACCTTAACTTCTACGATTTGATTTTGGTTATTAAATCCGTAGATACAAAGATTTTTGGTGCTTTTTATTGTATCAGGACGCTTTACAGGTTTTCCTTGTTTGCAACCATTACGCTGATAGGAATATGGAGTAAGTTCATAAAACTCGCCCTTATACAACTCAGTCCTGACAACATCGTCTTCTATTTGTTGCCTTATGGTTTCAAAGTCATTTTTCAATGCTTCAAATTCAGTTCTTATAGTTTCTCCAATCATTTTCATCTTTTTGGGGTTGCTAATGTTCGGCAGCGTTCCGCTTATTCAATCGGTTTGCTGTTTGTTATCGGTCTATTTCTTCTGTTTCAATCTTGCCTCCAAGTTGTTCAATTTCTTTTCGATATTCATCCACAATTATAGAGTTCCCTATTCCAAGTAAAATTTTATCTCTTGAACAAAATTCCTTGATTTCACTTAGTGGAACAGAAAATTTCTTTTTTAAGTACAGCATAATTTTAGGCAATTCATTTCCCTTGTCTGCAAGATATATATTGTAAATCTTAGGACTAATGATTGTCAGATAATCATCTAATTCCGTATTCTCAAATTGCACAAACTCGGCAGTTGGTAATATTGCATAACGAAAACAATCCGATTTTGTATCACAAAACACAATGGAATAACCGCCTCTGTTAAGTTGCTTGTTCATAGCTTGGAACAACAAAGGCAAATAGTCACCTCGGCGAATTTTGTCCCAATCCAAAGAATCCTCAAACTTTTTAGTGTTCCATAAGAAACGTTCTATCCCATAATTCTTTAACATCATCGTAATGGAACGCTTAACCTGCCCTGAATATTCTTCACCACTCCAATCAATAACTGCCATTCTGTGAGAAACTATAGCAAAACAAAGCATAATATCTACTTCACTAAATTCATTGTCTTCAGAGCTTGTATCGTACCATCCCTTTTCAAACATTTTCCTATGTTGAAGGACAAAGGTTCTCTTATCTATATTGAACAACTGAATCATTTCTAAAAATTCATCATAGTGTTCTTTTAATAACACTTTAGCGAATAATTGAAGTTTACTATCCATATTTTAATTTTTAGACCGATAATGTTTGTTGGATAATCGACCTTTGGAAGATTAATCCGTATGCTATCGTTTATTTCAACTTAATTAGTTTTTCATATTGACAAGAAACATCAAGAAGTTTATCTACTAATTCATCTCCAAGCCAACAATCTATTAGATATTTGCCATAACTTGGTGTAAACGAGTAAATATCTTTATCAATCGCATTAATCATATTTTCCAATTCTTTTTGTACATTATGTAATGCACCATCAGGAAGAGAAGTCTTCCTACATTCAAAAGGTTGCGCTAATATTCTTTTTACATCATCAAGTATATTCACACAACAACTTTTTACTGTTTCTTTTCTACTTACCATATTAAACGATAATGTTTGGTGGCTAACCGACCTTTCAGGGGAGGTTAAGCCGCTTGTTACTAACATTTTATTGTGTCAATTCATTATTAGTTTTACAACAGACCAATGACATTTGCAACAATATATATTGTCGCTATGTTGTTCTATACCTTCTATATCTATCATTGGAAGTTGTAATTTCTTTCCTTTCATCACAATCTCAAACTCATTGAAATGCCAATCTTTAAGTTCTTGTTTTTCTATTGTGAAGCCACAACTCTGTAAAAGTGTTGTAAGCTCTATTATAGGATTGCATATTGATTTGTATTGACACATATTATTTTTTCCTTGTTAGTAATGTCCGGCAGATAAACCGCCTTCAATGTTTCATCTGTTTGTTAGCAACCTATTTTCTATCAATCTTTTGTAAAAGTTGATTGTAATACTTCTCTAACATTTTGATGTTATTTTTTCTGTCAATTTTTCCACTTTCATTATCTGTGTATGCAAACCACTTAAATAGCAATTCAACAAAAATATGTTTACCAATTTCTGTTAAAGAACTTTCCTTAATAATTGAAGGCATGATTAGGTTTCCTTCATTATCACATGGATTATCACACAAAAGCCCCTTTCCGTATGCGTAGTTTAATAAGTTCTGACAACAGACTTTTGCGTAGTCTTTATCTCTCTGACGGATTTGAGCTTCTATAAGTCCGTCAACATCAAAAATTATTTGGTCACTCATATTCTTTTTAGTTTGTAAAGTTGCTAATGGGATTCAGCTAACTGCATTTAGCAGTTAAGGTGATTGTTACCAACATTTATTTTTTCAATTCTCCCAATAAGCATATATTGGCTATGTGATATTAAATATTCTTCATTTTTTTCTTCGTATTCATTTTCTAAACACAAAGCACCACCTACAATAACATCACCATTAGTTTCTAAATCAAAATACTCTTTTTCATATCTGGGTTTTAAAATTATAATACAGCTTTTTTGTCCATTAAAATCTAAAAAACTGTCAGATTTGAAAAGAAGAAATGTAGGAGAAAGTTGCTTTACCACTATACCATGAAGAACATTACTACCATTATGATTGAAATCCCACGGTTCATCTACTGTTAGTTTGTACTTGACCATATTTATTAATTTTCTTTAGTTGGTAATGTCCAGTGGATAATCGACCTTTAAGGGAAATTTATCCGTTTGTTAGTCGCTTTATTCTGCAATATAAGTTTCCAAATATTGAATACCGTTGTAACTGTCTAATTCATCCACAAATTTTTTAGGTGTTTCATATGAATCATAATTTTTCTTCTTAATAAAGATTTTCTGATTCCTTTTGTTGTCCTTGAAACCATTGGGTATATAGCACACAATACAATTTGATGGCTTTATGTGGTATTCATCAATATCGGATTCAATATACCAGTCAAGGACAAGTTTGTTATCAATCATCATTCTAACAAGATTAAAAGGATTTTCGGGTTCATCCTTAATTTCCACAGTTAGAAATTCTGGATAGTAATACTTTATATTAACGTCTTTACAGAACTGACAGCGATGTTCCGGATTGGGACGTTTCTTTGTACGACCTTCTTCGTAATCTCGTATTTCTTTCATGTACTCATCTTGATTGAAATACTCCATAAATTCTTCCCGACTTTTAGCGGTTGTGCCAATCCAAATCATATATTCTAATCCAGCATTAGACCCTTGCATTCCTTCAGGCGACAGTTCAAACTCAAACGTACCAAGATAAGTCATGGTTGTGGTATTCTCTGCCTTTTTAGGAGATATACCCTCACGACAATTATAGCAGATAACAGCATTTGCCATTGTAATATTTTTATCAGCCATCGACAGACTTATCTTTTGGGTATCAGCAGGAATAAGGTTGAGTAATCCTGCCAAGCCGTCAGATGTGAATTTCATAATAAGAAAATCCTCATCATAGCTCATTACACCAAGCTCCTTACAGAACTGGCAACGAAGTTCCTTATTGTCTTCATCGTAATCTTTCCACCATTGACGGAAAGCCGATTGATCCATATATTTCTCAAAGTCAGCTTCGGAATCGAATTGACCGACCCATATCATTATCTTACTCATTTTCTTTTTTTATTTTTCAAGCGACTAATGTTCGGCGGATAATCTCTCTTACGGAGATTTATCCATTTGTTACCGATGTGCCATTTATTTCTATTTCTTTAAATTTTAAAAACTCATTTGCCTTATACAAATGAAGTAATTGCATTTTCATATTTTCATTGACAATGTTTTTATAAAAACCGTATTTATTCCACCCTTTTAAAAAGAACCCATCTACAGATGAAGGTATTTTAGACATATCTAACACAAGTGTACTCATGCATTCAAATTCTTCTCGTTTGGAATGAATATTGTCAACACAATCAATTACTTCATTAAAAATAATTGCCATATAATCAAGTGGGAAATCTCCATATACTGAAACCCTTTTTAAAGAAATTCCTTTTATGGAGGACAATTCGTTTATATTCAATATATCTTCTCTGACAAGAAACAAATGGCTGACTTCAGCAAATTCTGGCATTCTTATTTGCCCAAATCCAGATATACTTTTAGCGATTAGCCCCTTACCTTTGATAAGAGCTTTTATCTGATACCTTTCCGATGAAGATGAATCTATAATTCTTTGAAAATTAATTTCTTTATCTTCATATATAAACTCCCACGAATATGTAATACATTTCTTCCATATTCGATTTTCTCCATTCAAGTATATTTTATACCATTTCATATTGTCATTGTTAATCGGTAATGTCCGGTGGATAATCAATTTTTCGGAGAGATTTATCCGCTTGTTACCCACATAATTCATTTTTCTTTTGAAAGAATGGAAACATAGTTATTTATGTCCTGCTGTAATTCTTTCCAATGTGCTGATAGATTTGGATATAACCCTGTTGCGCCATATCCTATCATTTTGAAAAGGGCTGTAAAACGACATTCATTAGCGTAATGCGAATCTTCTTCAATATTCTTACGGCGCAATACATCAGGATAAGTAAACGTAAGATACAATTCGTCTGCGTCTTTTCTACTTTTTTCTGCGCTTTCGTCAGCAAGCGGTTGTGCATGAATATGATCGATTGATTTTATTCTTACATCAGCTTCTTCATATTTTCCTTGCGCTTTTAGGATAAACACCTCAAGTCCCCATAGGCATAGTATAAAAGTCCAGACGTTGAACACTCCTCTACCCGGAAAAGGAACATTATGCGTATAGCGAGAAACTGCGAGAGCTTCATCAATATGTCCATATATGAAAAGACGATAGCCAAGGCTGCATAAATTTCGGGCATCCTCGCCACTATTAAAAGAACATTTCTTTATTAATTTCTTACACAAACTCACCACCTTCTTTCTGGGGCAAGAGTTCATTATTGATTCAAACAATTCTTTTCCTGTTTCCATTTTCTTTATTCTTTTGTGGGTAATGGTTTGCAGCTTGCCGCCGTTAGGCGGAACAGGTGCATGTTACCGATATATTTTTTACGAACATTGCCAAAATCCTGCGATTATTTCATTGGTTGTACAGCGCTTATACAAATACAAAGCTCCATATCCGAAAGGATAACTGCCAATAGTAACATCTTCACTATATCCGTCCTCGTCTATTGATAAGAAAAAAGAAAAACCATGTTTCTCTAATTCTTTATAATAGCTTTCTTCATCTTGGATAAGGGAAGGTTCACCACCTATTTTTACAAGTATATTTTCACTATCCTTATCTTCTGAATATTCACTGATAGAACACATGTCTAAGCTGGCGTTTCGCTTTTCTGCACAATTGCCAATTTCGGAAAATTCATGTTCTATTACTTTGACTGCTATTGAGGGATATATGTTGTTGTCAATAAGAGTGTCATAATCTTGGTGAATGATGATAGAAAGCATGATGTTCTCCTTTTCAGGATGTACCAGTGTTGCATAGAATTTATAATCGCAAGGGATTTGTCCTTCTATACATTTAGGAGGATTGCCACCAATCCTGCCTTTTACATTCTTATCGAATGGAATACATTTGGCATATCGTTCGTTCATATTTTCTTTGTTTTTATTATTATCGGTAATGTTTGGCAGCTAACCGACCTTTAAGGGGAGGTTGAGCCGCTTGTTATTCTTTCAATTTGGATATGGAGTGTAATATTACAGCTCTTCTATTGGTTATACCGGTTTCTTCACATATACAAGCAATTCCATCAGACAATATTATGGCAAAGCCAAAATTCGACTGTATTCCTGCATTTATAGCCTCTGATATATCTGCCCATTTTTGATCCAGCTCAAAAAAACCGATGCAATATCCTTCTTTCTCTTTAGATAATTCACGAAGTCTATCTGTCAAATGGATTAAATCCGTAGAATTATAGACCTCGACAATCTTATTCTCATTTATAATATCCATCATATTATGACAAATTCGACTAATAGCTTTTACTCTTTTTTTGTTTGATGACAGTTCAAAAAAGAAACGGTCTTGATAACCAGACTTAATGAATTGCTTACAAAAAAAATCTTCTATGGTATTTCCTTTATTCATATCCAATTCTTTTGAAGAATAATGTCCGGCAGATAATCGACCGTTAGGGAGATTCATCCGCTTGTTATCGTCATAAATTGTACTTCATTAATAATGATTTAAATTCTTCATTTAACCTCTTTCCTCCAAATTGAGCAGCAACTTTTTGAATACTGTCTTTTTGCATTACAAATTCCAATTCAGTAGGCTTTAATTGAGAACAACACCAATCAAATACACGCAAATTGGGAATATCGGCAATGTTTTTTATATCAACTAAATTTTTACATTCCCAAATAAATAACCAATATAAACTATGTAAGTTCGATAAATTGGGGAATTTGCTAAACGGTTTTATGTTACAAATGATTAGTTCTTCTAAAGGAGAAAGATTGGCTATATAATCAAATGTTTGCTCTTCTTTTGTGGCAATACCATTAATACATAATCTCTTTAGATGTGTCAATTTGTTTAATGCTGTATAGTCATTGAATTTACACGAATACATCCTGATATCTTGCAATTCGGGCATATCCAAAATAAAATCCATTGAGTTGCCTTTAATATGCCACAACGATAACATGGTTGCATTTTTATACTTGTTCAATTTGATTTGAGGACAAGTAAGATATGCAACGTGAACACCATTCTGCTCAATTCTTTTTATTCCTTTCTCCATGTTCGTTTTTATTTTAATGACGATAATGGTTTGCAGCTTGCCGCCGTTAGGCGGAACAGGTGCATGTTACCGATATATTTTTTACGAACATTGCCAAAATCCTGCGATTATTTCATTGGTTGTACAGCGCTTATACAAATACAAAGCTCCATATCCGAAAGGATAACTGCCAATAGTAACATCTTCACTATATCCGTCCTCGTCTATTGATAAGAAAAAAGAAAAACCATGTTTCTCTAATTCTTTATAATAGCTTTCTTCATCTTGGATAAGGGAAGGTTCACCACCTATTTTTACAAGTATATTTTCACTATCCTTATCTTCTGAATATTCACTGATAGAACACATGTCTAAGCTGGCGTTTCGCTTTTCTGCACAATTGCCAATTTCGGAAAATTCATGTTCTATTACTTTGACTGCTATTGAGGGATATATGTTGTTGTCAATAAGAGTGTCATAATCTTGGTGAATGATGATAGAAAGCATGATGTTCTCCTTTTCAGGATGTACCAGTGTTGCATAGAATTTATAATCGCAAGGGATTTGTCCTTCTATACATTTAGGAGGATTGCCACCAATCCTGCCTTTTACATTCTTATCGAATGGAATACATTTGGCATATCGTTCGTTCATATTTTCTTTGTTTTTATTATTATCGGTAATGTT
>NZ_JAHQVH010000056.1:0-37584 GCF_019052435.1 Bacteroides sp. MSK.20.12
TTTAACGAGGAGGACAAGAAGAACCTGCGTGAGACCGGCAACATGGGGCGTGTGGCGGAACTCAATCTGCGCGGCAGTGAATATACCCCCTGTCTGATTTCCATTGACAAGAGCACCAACGAGCTGGTTGCCGTCCGTCAGGAGCACGTTTACATCCCGCAGGAAGTGAGCGGGGTCAAACTTACCGCAGAGGAAATCAGGCTGCTGAAGGAGGGACAGCCTGTCAAAGTGGAGGGCATGACTTCCAAAGCGGGCAAGGAATTCGATGCCACACTCCAGTACAGTGCCGAGCGCAGGGGACTGGAATTCATCTTTCCGAAAAACCAGATTTTCAACGAACGTTCCATCGGAGGCGTACCTCTCTCGCCCACCCAGATAAAAATGCTCAGCGAAGGACATACCATTCTGGTGGAAGACATGAAGTTCAGGAACAGGAATGACACCTTCTCGTCCTTTGTAACGATAGACAAGGTAACGGGGCGCCCGAACTACACGCGGCACAATCCGGAAACCGGAGAGATTTATATTCCAAAGGAAATCTGCAACGTGCAGCTGACCGCCGAAGACAGGGAAACCCTGCGCAAGGGACAGCCGGTCTATCTGGAAAACATGATCGGGCGCAACGGGGAGGAATTCTCCTCGTTCGTCAAGCTGGATATGAATACCGGCAGGACGATGTATTCACGCACGCCGAACGGATTCAACGAGCAGCAGGCACCGCGTATTCCGGCGGAGGTTTACGGGCACGTGTTCACGGCACAGGAAAAAGCGAACCTCCAGGATGGCAAGACTTTGCTTGTCGAAGGGCTGAAAAACAACGGGCAGACCTTCAGTTCCTACCTGAAAGTCAATCCCTATTCCGGGCAGTTGCAGTATTTTCAGGAAAATCCGGACATCCGCAGGGACACTTCCCGCCGTGCCGCACAGACGGAGACCGCACAGGGACAGCAGCAGGAGCAGAAGAAGGGTGCATCGCAGGCGGTATAGACCTGCCCGGAGAGAAACAGAATCAATCATACAAACCTAAAAAAACGAATCGTATGAATACGGATCAGAATACCCGTCATATTTATAAGACGGAAGATATCGACTGGGACGGTCTGAAGGCCGCAGGTATCAGTAAGAAACAACTGGAAGCGGAAGGCAACATGGAACTGTTGCTGCAAGGAAAGGAAACGGGCATCATTCCGCTGAAACTCCATATTTCGGTCCTCAGCCTGACAATGGATGCCACGCTGAAGCTGGTACCCGACGGCAACGGCAGGCCGGTCATGGAAATAAACGGTCTCCGTCAGAAGGAGGAGGCAGTTTGACCGGGAAACAATAAGTATAACTCACGTTCCGTGCCGTTCCTGACGGTACGGAACATCAAAAGGAAAAAGAATATGATAGCGATAGTGACTGACAAGCCCAATGTGGGCAGAGAGATAGCAAGGGTTTTGGGAGCTGACAGAAAAGAGAACGGATATATGAGCGGAAACGGATACATGGTAACATGGACATACGGCAACATGCTTTCCCTGGCGATGCCGAAAGATACCGGTACGGCATGGGTGGAGCGGGAGAACTTCCCCCTGCTGCCGCCTCCTTTTCTGACGGTACGGCATGTAAAGACGGACACGGGATGGAATCCCGACATCAATGCGGTGCTCCAGTTGAAGGTGATAGCCGGGGTGTTCGATGCGTGTGACACCATTGTTGCGGCAACCGACGCTTCCCGCGAGGGGGAAATGCTGTTCCGGTATCTTTATCGTTTTTTGGGATGCAGGAAACCTTGCCTCCGCCTGTGGATCTCCTCCTTGACGGACGAAGCCATTGCCAAAGGAATGGAAAACCTTCGTCCCTGCAGCCTGTTCGACAACTTGTTCTTGGCGGCAGACAGCCGCAACAAGGCCGACTGGCTTCTTGGAGTCAATTCGAGCTATGCCGTCTGCAAGGCGGTCGGTTTCGGCAACAACTCGCTTGGAAGGGTACAGACCCCTGTATTGGCAGCGATAAGCGGACGGTACCGGGAAAGGGAAAATCACATTCCCGCAGACAGCTGGCCCGTATTCGTCAGCCTCTGCAAGAACGGGAAGATAATAAAGATGCGGCATGTGGAAGATTTCTGCAACCGCCGGGATGCCCTGGAACTTTACGAGGACTGCAAGGCGGCAGGATATGCCCGTATCACGGCGGTCAACAGCCGGACTGAGGAAATCACCGCACCTGCCCTTTATAACCTGACCGGGCTTCAGAAGGATGCGAACCGTTACCATAACCTGACAGCCATACGGGTGCAGGAAATTACCCAAAGCCTGTATGAGAAAAAACTGATCTCCTGCCCGCGCACTTCCAGCCGTCTGCTGCCCGGAGACGTGTATGACATGTTGCCTCCGGTTATGGAAAAGCTGCTGTCCGGCAAGGAATTCCGTCAATATGCCGGTATAGTCGACCTTGCTGCAAGGAAAGGCGTAACCGGAAATCAGGACACGGCGGAGCATCATGCCATTGTCATCACCGGCATACAGCCGGGGGAACTGGACAGGGAGGAAAGGCTGGTTTACACCCTTGTTGTCGGCAGGATGCTTGAAACGTTCATGCCGCCCTGCAAGGTGGAATATACGACGGTTGAAGCGGTCTGTGCCGCACGCAAGTTCCGCATCCGTACATACCGTATTCTGGAAGCGGGGTGGCTCGGTATCTTTCAGAGGGAACGGCTTGTCGCGGAAGACAACGACCTCTGTCCCGTACCCCCTGAACTTTTTCGGGAGGAGAAGCTGCCGGTAACGGGATGCAGCCTTATACACAGGAAATCGCTGCCCGCTGCCCCTTATACGGATGAGGAACTGGCGGACTATATGGACAAGACCGGTCTGGGAACCGCATCCACGCGCACGAATATCATCCGTACGCTTCTGGAGCGTAAATATATCCGGTATTCGGGCAAATACATTATCCCGACCCCGAAAGGTCTTCTTTTATATGAAACGGTACGCGGAATGAAAGTGGCTGACGCCTCCCTCACCTCCGGCTGGGAAGCGGAGCTGGCACGGATTGAACAGGGAGAACTCACACAGAAAGAATTTCTGGATGGCGTATTGGAAACGGTAAATGAGGTTACCGGTGAGATTTTCCAGAAACTTTCGGAAGATGGACAGCCGCATGGTTCCATATAGACGGCTGGGCGGAAGGTACGGAACAGAAGAGGTGCAGACTGGGGTCTGTGCCTCTTTTTTATATATGTACAAGATACGTTTTTCCGCTTTTAAGCGGCAAAGGTCTTGGATTGCCTCGTTTTTGCCGCAAGGCGGCCCCTTTCAGGGGCTGGTCGGCTAAAAGAAAATCATCCTCGCTTCGCTGCGGTATTTTCTTTTGCCAAGCCTTGCGCAAAAAGGCAATCCAAGGGCCGGAGGCCTATAAAATCGGGAAAACATATCCCGATGGGATTATTCATTCTTAAAAATTTAAAGACATGAAACTGAAACTCATCGAAAACATCTGCAGGCAAGTGGTCGCACTGGTTCTGCTTACGGGAATATGCCTGCTTTACTGCAAGGGCGTCATTCCCGTGTACCTGTCTGTCCTGTTCCTTATGTCCGGAACACTGGTCCGTCTCGCCTTCAGGACATTCACCTTTGTCTTGAAAACAATCCTTGTCCTGATTGTCATGGGCATGCTTGTATAACCATCAAATACAGAAGATATGAGAACTTACACATTTACCTCCTCGGCTCCGGTCATGCCGGCTGCATGGCCTGCCACAAACCGGACAACACCTGTCAAAAGACAGCCTCCCTGTACGACAGACGGGCCCAGACGTATCGGCTACTATCTGGAACCGTTGAAAGGCATCGCCTCGAATCCGGACAGGCAGAGAATCCTGAAGGATTTTTTCAAGGAAACTTATGTATAACATTTTAAATTTTACCATTATGTTTTTTCAAGCAATCAACCAAATGATTACGGCAGGCACAGACCTGAGTATCAACATCAGACGGGTAAACGACAATCTGACGGTAGCCGTCGTTCCCAGACGGTCGGGAGTAAAGGCCGGAGAACGCATTGTCCCGCTCATCCTGAACGGTACGCCGGAAGAACTGGATGCAGGATTCCTGCAGGCTGTCGGTGCACCCGTACAGAAAGCGCAAGGTATCCTTACCAACCTGGAATCGTTCGAGAAGCAGGCAGAGCAGGCGGTTTCACAAAGCAAAACCTCCAAGCCTACGGTGGAAAAGGAGTCCAAGGAAGCCCGTGAAAAACGGGAAAAGATGGAAAAACTGCTGAAGAAAGCTGAGGATGCCACGGCAGGAAAGCATTATTCCGAAGCATTAACCTGGCTCAGGCAGGCTAAGGTACTGGCACAGCCGGACAAACAGGCGGACATTGACAAAAAAATGGCGGAAGTGCAGAAGAAGGCATCCGAGGGAAGTCTGTTCGACATGGTACAGCCGCCGGTAACTGCTCCACAGCCATCCTTGCAGCAATCGGCTCCACAACCGATGGCAGCCCCGACGCCACAATACCGGAGCGGAGAGCAAGTTCCGATGTTCATGCCCGAACAGCCTGCTCCGGCTCCGCAACCCGTTGCACAGCCGCAAGTACAGCCCGTACAATATAGGCAACCTGCACCGCAACCGGTTCCTCAGCAGGCTGCTCCACAACCGCAAGACATCCAGTTCCATCAACCGGTACAGGTGCCGCAACCGCAATTGGCGGACAATCGCTGGATGCAACAACCGGCTCCGTCACAGTATGCAACGGTGCAGGAGGCTGCAATGTATAACTTCGACAAGGATTACGAGGATGACCGGGAGCTGCTCAGGGAGGACCCTTATGCGGAATATCCGGACTTTCCGAAGGAATGCCGCATGACGGATATGGCACAAATGGATATGGTATATTGTTAAACCCTATAAAAGAAAAATAATATGGCACTTGAAATCAAAGGATTGCAGAGAGTATTCAAATTCAAGAAGGACTCCGTGGAGCTCGTGTTGGATGATCCGAACAGCGAACTGTCCGTAAACGAGGTGATGGACTTCTATTCCATGACCTACCCTGAACTGACTACGGCAACGGTACATGGTCCTGAGTGGGAGGACGACAAGGCGGTTTACCGCTTCAAGACAACCATCGGAGTGAAAGGGTAAGCGGTATGAACAAGAAAAAAAAGGATAAGGAAACATGCAGACAGCTTTCAGAACAAGCCAAGGATGGACTGGCACGGCTGATTATTCTCTCAGTAAGTTCGTCCCACATCCGAAGGGGAACCTCGGAACGGAAAAGAAGGATACTTCTGCCACCGGGAAGCACAATGCTTTTCTGACCGGTAGAATCACACCCCTTGCACCGGATTATTGGCATCAGGATATGGATAATGATTCTCCGGTCAATCTCACGACTCCGGAAAATTTTGACTATCTCTACCGGTCGGCATCAAGATATGCGGAACTTATGGGCATAAAACTCCCTTTCCGATACAGGAAAGGGGGGTGCCCCCGCCTGAATATTGCCGAGTTGTACAGAGTTATGGAAGAGTGTGTACCGGAGTGTATCAATCTGGAAAAGAAAAGCGGAAGGCTGCATTTCTGTCTGTTCCGCCATCATGACTGGCCGGAACCTGCTTTGTTTTGGATTCCGGTTGATTTTACGGAACGGCTTCCGGTACCATTAAAGGACATTGTCAGGGAGTTCATCCGGCAATTTGTCCGGCATCACGGGCTGTACGATGTTACCGAGACATTTTATTATGACTTGGCCATAGAAGAGCTGGAAGACTGGGGAAACCGGGATTCCGATGCTTCCCCGAAGGAGATCAGGGCGAACAGACGACTGGCGGATTCCTATCAGTCTGGAAAACGGATGAAAGCACTCAGACGGATGTCGGGCAAACCGTTCTGCAAGTCTTTGGAAGAGGCTGTGCGGAATTACCGGACAAAAAAGGAAAAAGAGCTGAAGCTGTTGGAACTGATAGAGGACGGCATGGCATTGATTACTCCGGAAAGCCCGGTCCTGACAGGCTACCAGTACGATTGGGCTTATGAAGAGGAATGCGATTTTCCCCCGGTGGGAATGGAAAGCCAGGTCATGCTGGTCTATTCTACTGGTGATACGCTGATGGAGTGTGTCAAGGAGTATATGAATTCGGACTACCGGGAGGTCTATGCCCTTACTCCGGTCACTTACAAGCTACTGACACCGGAAACGGACTGTCTTTTTCAGATGGATGACTATCCGGAAAGGCTTTCCAGATGGTTGGTGCGTTTTACAGACTATATTGATGACAACTTTTAAAACGAATGAAATGAATGAACTGACTAAGAAACTTCAACAGGTGATGGTTCCCAAAGCGGCACTGATTGCTTACGAATACAGTGATGGCCGCTATGGACACGGGACATATTATCTCGAACTGCATCCGATCAACGACAGAGGCCGGATGGAGGCTGCCGTCCCCGTTACGTATGAATTTATGGACTCCCTTGTGGAATACTATACGGATAACCGGCAGGATGTACCGCATGGGAAAATCCCCGCCAATATGCTGTGGTGCGATACACGCAAGGGACACGAGAGGTACATCTGGTACAATCCTCCAGGAAAACGGCAGATGTTCTTTTCCGAAAGGCTGAATATTCCGGACGGGACATTCCATGTACCCGGTGTCATTTACAGGGTTTCCGGTGACAGACTGGAAATTTTTGCCTATAAGGGAGAAGCACCGGCAGAAGACAGCCCGCTTTTCCTTGCCCCGTTTTTCAATGTAACGGGAAGCAGTGTCTGTCTGGGAAATGCCTCGTTGACTCCTCCGGAAAACATGACTTTCTCAAAACTCCTTGAGTATTGGGAAAAACGCTTCTGGCTCAGTGAATTTTCCCATTTGGGAGGAAGCAGGAATCCCACCGAAAGCAATCTGGTTTCGGTGACGGAAAAGGCACGGACCAATCCGTTTGACTATAACGAATTGAAACCTATGGACAGACAACTTAAAGACTTATTGGTATGAAAAAGATTCATTATACAGACAGATACCTGCTCAATCCCCACCATCCCGTAACCGTTTTCGTAATCGGTGCGGGCGGAACCGGATCGCAGGTGGCCACCAATCTGGCAAGAATGAGTATCGCATTGCAGGCACTCGGACATCCGGGCCTGCACGTGACGGTTTTTGACCCCGATACTGTCACGGAAGCGAATATCGGACGCCAGTTGTTCAGCGAATCCGAGCTCGGACTGAACAAGGCGGTGGCACTTGTAACCCGTATCAACCGCTTTTTCGGCTTTTCATGGGAGGCAAAAAGGCAATGCTATCCGTCAGGAACATCAGATTCCGTTTTGGCGAATATCATCATCACCTGCACGGATACCACCCGTTCACGGACCGGTCTGTGGCGTTTTTTGAAAAAGCATAGGGAACGTTCATACGATGACGAGAAATCACCGATATACTGGATGGATTTCGGCAATGCCCAGACCACCGGACAAGTACTGATAGGTAATGTCAAAAGCAAGATACCGCAGCCCTCCTCCACTGAATACCTGCCTATACCCAAGATGAACGTCATAACGGAGGAAGTCCCTTATTCCACCATCAGGGAGAAGGATTCAGGACCGAGCTGCTCGCTGACTGAGGCATTGCAAAAACAGGATCTCTTCATCAATTCCATGTTGGCACAAATCGGATGCGACGTCCTGTGGCGCATGCTCAGGGAAGGAAGAACGTTCTACCGGGGAGCCTATCTCAATCTTGACACGTTACGGGTAAACCCCATCCCGGTATAGAACACAAAAAGGCGTTTTCCTATTGTCTGGGCAGACAAAGGGAAACTGCCTTTTTTATATTTCCCTCACTTTCTTGTATATATGTGAAACTATTTTTGTATAGTTTTTGGAATTATCCCTTATTTTTCATTACTTGCAAACGAAACAAAATTGTGGTTTATGGCTGGATACAAAACAATAATGAGAACAGGCAGCATTTATAATACAAATTCTGACGGTGTGCCTTTTTTCACGGATGTCTTTGAGGTGGAAAGTATGGAATACTCTTTCGACAGAGGGATCAGCGATAACGGCAAACCTTCCACTCCTATCATTGGCGGTATGGTTACCGTTGCATTCAGGGGATTTCCTCCCCAATATCTTCATAAATGGATTCTTGGAAGTGAAGAAAGGATGAATGTGCAGCTGGAGGTCTTGAATCTATCGGAAGCAAGAATACCCGAAGAAACATTGCAGTTACTTAATGTAGCTTGCATTGCAATGAAGTTTTCTTATGAAGGGTTTGGCAAACAAGGTCTTGTCACAACCATACTCACATTGCAAGGTGAAGATGTTACATTAGGCTCGGACTCTCTGTTTTATGAATGGCAGGAAAGTCGGGATAAACCGCAACGGACAGCAACCATATTCAACTCGACCTATAATGCAGACAAGGCAATTCCCATTGTTGTTGACCCATGTATCAA
Organism: Bacteroides sp. MSK.20.12; assembly: GCF_019052435.1. Taxonomy (NCBI): domain Bacteria; kingdom Pseudomonadati; phylum Bacteroidota; class Bacteroidia; order Bacteroidales; family Bacteroidaceae; genus Bacteroides; species Bacteroides sp. MSK.20.12. Next base: position 8,451 of record NZ_JAHQVH010000056.1, read on the forward strand.
GGCATTTATGGAGATTGACGGGGACAGAGAACTGAATTCGTATAGTCTGGACTCTTTCTCCATAGAATTTATGCAACGTGTGAATCACAAAGGAGAACCCGCATGGGAAGAGAAAGGAGGATTGTTTTCCATATCACTGAACCATCCTTCAAATTTTCTGTTCAACCATTGGGCTATGTATAAATACAAGCAGCAACACTCCGGTTACATCATTTTCAGGAATCCTGATGGGCTGTCCAGTGCCGTTCTTTCCATTCGTTTTGAGAACGCATATTGTATAAGCTATAAAAAATCCGTATCAACTGCAACCGATGGAATCCTTTTGGAAATGATTTTCACACCGGAGTTCCTGAAGTTCGGAAATATAGATTTCAATAATGGTAAATGGGCAGAAGAGTGATATGGAACATAAGAATACAAATGACAAGAATGAATACCACTTCCAGCTGCCGGAAGTGGTAGTGAAAGGTAAAATGCCGGGATGGATGCGCAGGCAATTGGGTATGGTGCTTCACCGTAATCCTGCATTGTTCAGAAAATGCATGAAAAATGCCACTTCATTAGAGGAAGAACAGTTTTATTTTAATCTGGCTTTCAATGCGGCAAGGGAAGAAACCAGTCAACAGTTTGTTCAAGCCGCTTTGACGGCAGCAGGGATTATTTCCGCCATATCCACCGCAGGAGCTTCACTCGGTTTTACTTCCTTGGGAAAGGTTGGTGGCAGATTATGGGGAAGTTCTGTTTCCCATAATGCAACCTTGACATCACGGCTGACAGCAGCTATGAAAGATATCGGCACTAAAGGAGTGCGTACAGTTTCAAATGCCATAATGAGAAATGCTCCAGGACAGCATACATTGTCAAACATTACAGCAAAAATGCTGTACCCAAAACATACAACACTGAAAATGATACTGAAGGCAGGAGTGGGTAATGCTTCTTGGCAGTATGCTTATAAAACAATTTATAACATTTATATTGAAGATATGAGTTTCAAAGTCGCACAAAAGGAAGCTATGAAATCAATCAATTTTGTAGAAGTAGAAGCTAGTGCGTTGGGATTGCCACTTGGTTTTAGTTCTGCGTTATCGTCTGCCTTTAATTACAGTATAGAAAAACAAGAAAGTGTTTTTGATTCAATTTCTACAGAAAGGTTCCTTATTAATTGGGGATTAGGATATGCTTTCAGTAAAGTGGAAAGCAAGATTCCTTTTGAGATACAGAACAAAAGAGAAATAGTTCTTTCAGTAGGACTGAATACGGCAACTCAAATTCCACATTTAACAGAGACAGCAATGCAAACGGTCTATCGAGGATTAAGATTTGGGGAGATCTTAGATCAAGGGGCTATCAAGTTAGAATTTTCATTAACTCAAGATTTTTTTCAGAACAAGATTGATATTATTTTTCCAAAAACTAATAATAAAGAAACAAATGGTAAATAAGTATATAAATTGGATAAAAGATAATTGTTGGATAATAGTAGGTATCTTATTGGCTGTAAATATGACTTACATCTATTTTTCTGATAAATATTACTTTTATAGTTCCGAAAATGTACGCTATACTATAGCTAAGTACAAAGGTAGTAAATACTTTATAGGGAAAACTTCTACTATGCGTTATAGTTTTTCATATGAAGTCTATGGAAAAAACTATAATACATATACAGAAGCCACTCTGAGCAATTATAATCTTGCAGAAGATAGGCTACTGATTAAGTATTCTGAAAAACAACATGAATATGGTGATGTTATAAAAACAATTGTTCCTAAATGGGTATTATCCCCACCCAAAGACGGATGGAAACAATTCCCTCCCGACATAAACTGGAAAGGTGCTGAGCTGGATACAGCGTATATGAAGAAAATGAATATAGAGATACCATGATTGGTAGTGCCGTGCAGCTTTTCAGCTGCACGGCACTTGCCCATTTGTCTGTCATGACCTGCTCATATCGGTTCAGCTTTTCATAAAGTTTGCCCAATGTTTTTCACCTATATCTTATGGCCATTAATTTTGGCATCATTCTTTTCAAAGTACCGCCGATTAGGGAAAGGGAAGCTTCTTCTTTGCTGTCAGTAGCATAACTTTTCAGGGATGGCATTCACGCTTTTATCTTTTTTTTCCCACGTTTCTGTAAAAACTCCTGTATTTCCGAGCTTCTGTAGAAGTTTTTCCCGTTATCGTCCGTCTGGTAATAACGAATCAGCCCTTTTTCCCTGTAACGGGCGACTGTCCGCAATGACACGTTTAGCAGTTTGGCAATGTCATAGTTGTCCAAAAGCTCGTCTCCGTTCAGGCAGTCCTTCACGCGTCCCATCCTGTCCAGTTTCTTTTCTATACGGTCAAAACCTTCCACTATGGTCATTATCATTTTTTCAAGCACTTCATTGTCTATATACATCATGGCAATTTTCTCCTGTCTTTTTAAAGGTTATTACTGGAATACCCTTTTCTTGTGCGCACTTTCAAGAGTATATGCCATGTTCAGTGAAAAATGTATGCCACATTATCCGTTTATATTGGACGGGGAATTATATAATGCTGCAAATCAATAAAATACAGATATAAAAATAGTATAGGGGAAATTGAAATGTAAAAATTCGAGGTGTAAAATTGTAAAATCCGAATGTAAACTTTACAATTTACAGGTCGTCAGACCTTCTCCGGATCAGGACTGATAGATGGCGTTTCCATACCAGGCGTTTTACTTTTGTCGGCGAAGGCATCTGAAAGGTACGGGCAAGAAATACAGCACCTTCCACTTTGGCACCGGCCCTTTCCAGATTATGGGCGTATTCCATCAGGCTGGATCCGCTGGTCAGCAAATCATCGACAATCACCACGCGCTTTCCGTACAGATCGTTTGACATCATATAGTTGGCGGTATTTATTTCAGAGCGTTTTTCTGAGGTGTGTTTACACTCCCTGCTTTCCGTAATGCATATTAAATCCAGTCCTGAACGGACATAGCCATGCGTTTCCAGAAAACTGGCAATACCTGAGAAACGTCTGTAATAGCGGTCTGATGTGCTGCACGGCATAAACATGGCAGTAATATCCTCATCAGTGGAAAGAAGCAGGAATGCTTGTGAAAAATATTCCGTACAGCTGTCTTTTCCATCCTTGAAATCATATACTTTTTGCACGAATGCCAACTGGTCATCACAAAGCCAGCTTTCAAAGCGTTTGGGAAAATAATAGCCGGCAAACACGCAGCGAATGCTCCCGAATGAGAACAATCGCAACGGACGGACTTTATCAAACAGCTCAGGACAAGTCAGCGCATATAACAGCGGTGCATGAGGATTTCCTGCTATGATGGCTTGACGTAGCGGTTTCTCCCTGTCTTCCCGCTCATCGTAGGCTGCTGCATATTGGCATAGCACCTTGCCGCACTTTTTCCTCCAGTATTGTCCGTATATCCAGAGAACGATAGCCGCTAGTAATAATGTTGCATTGATTATCAGTTCCATATTTCCTGTTTTTTTATTTTCGGACAGATTGCCCGGGATAAAAATACTGTTTTTCCGGTAAAGAAACAGACTTTTAGCCATTCTTTTAATTTGCTTCCCCAAACAGAGCGGTCTCTGACATCTGATGACATCTGATGCCGTTTGATGACATCCTTTTGCCCACGACTTTTACTTCCCGTATTTTCGTGCCGGACAAAAAAAGCAGAGTTTATGGAGTTTGTATGTATCGAAGCTAAGGCATTCATGGAAATGAATGAGGCTTTGGAAGCCGTTGAAAAGAAAATGCGTGAAACATGCGGAGGAGGCATCTGTAGTATGGATGACTGGATTGATAACCAGGAAGCGTGTATGCTTATGAATGTCTCGCCCCGAAAGCTGTTGCAACTTCGGAGAAGCAGGATTATCCCTTACAGCCATATAGACCGCAAGGTATATTACAGGCGTCAGGATATTATACGTTATTTGGAAAACAGTATTCACCATGTAACCCCCGAATCCTTATGACTCAATTCATACTGACTAAAGAAAGCCCTGAGATTATACGTTTTTTTCGGAACATAAGCACCCTGTCCAAAATGCTGGATGATCAGGAAAAAAGCCTTCGTCCGGTTCTGAACGGAGAGCGTTACATTACCGACAGCGAGTTGGCGGAGAAATTGAAGCTGACACGAAGGACGCTGGCTGATTACAGAATGAACGGCAGGCTGCCCTATTACAAAATAGGAGGCAAACTTTTATATAAGGAAAAGGACATTCTTGTTCTGTTGGAAAAAAACAGGGTGGAAACATTTGATCATTGGTAATACCCGTTTCCAAGTATCACGACATAAACATAAGAAAGTCATGGAAACGATAAAAAGAGAGGGGTTCATGGCTTTCTTATTACAGAACCGGCAGATTATACGTTTTTTTATTTTGGAATCATATATCGGTCAGCATTTCTATTTCTTACATGTAAAGGTAGCCTTTTGCTTCTGATGCGCAAGGCGGTCCTTCGGACTGGTTGGCTGAAAAAATCATCCTCGCTTCGCTGCGGTATTTTTTCGCCAAGCCTTGCACTATCAGAGCAAAAGACAAATGTCTGACATGTAAGAGATAGAAATACCGGCTTTGCCAAAGCCGGAAATGTTTAATCACAAAATAAGAAAATTATGATTCAGACAACAAACAAGTATAGCAAAGAAACTTTCATCCGCCTGAACTACTGGTATGATCGGATACACGGACTTGTACAGGAAGATATAGATAAAGTGAATACCATGGTGGAACACATCGAAAAGACACGCTCCGGCCGGTATCCACGAACAGGAGACAACCTGTTCTTTGTTTCCGGTTATGGTGAGCGTTCCCGGCTGTTCTTTATAGATGCCGTATATGGAGATAACATTATACTCCGGGATTTTTCCCGTGTTCCATTCGTGTCCCGTGACAAAGAGGGTATCAAATGCGATATGCATGGCGGTGAGTGTCTGTTGGTAAAGGCAGGCGATGTAAGGTTCAAGGCATGGACTACCGGCCGTTTCAAGCATTGGGGGCATTACGGGGCATGTGAAAACGGGGAGGTTTACTACGATGCGAAAATAGCCCTGTGGGAGTGTGGCGCATCTGAACAGCCGGAAAGCCGGGAATGGTTCAAAATCCATATCCGCAAAAACACCCGGCCGGGCGAGGATATGTACGTCGGAGAAATATCCTGTAAGGATGAGGATGGACTCAAACAGTTTGTCAACGACCATGAAGGTACCATATTCGCAGAAGAGGATTCTCAGGAAATGGTCATGCTGTGTTTCAGGCATTCCGACATGAGGATTTCCCCGGAAGAATGGGAAAAGATGGATTGTCCGGTATCCATGCGTGAGATATACGGACAGATGCAGGAAGTAAAGATTGTAAAAGACCATAAAACGCATCTGACCACATTCTACTATTAACACAGTATCGCCACATGAAAAATCACCCTTGTTTCCTCCTGCCACATATGACAGGAAGGAAACAAGGGTATATCATCAGGCAGTCTTTTCAAAACTTCTATTAGATATGGAGCAGATTGTTCTTCCCGCACAAATATTCATTCAGATCCTTATATCCGGAATATTCATGCGAAAGATCGCATATACGGATTCCGTATTTGTCCTTTAATGCCTGCACCGCATTTTTCCCGGCGGTATCATTATCCAGACAGCAACGGATGCCGTCATATTGTGAAAGGAAAGAAAAAGCCTTCTGTAAGTTACTGACAGAATTCAACACTATATAATCCCCCTCTTCCAAAGATGGAAAAGCCGGTCTGAAAGACAGAAAATCCATAAACCCCTCAAAAATATAGCAAATCCTGCTTTCCGGCGTGCTAATGATGCGACTGATGTCCTTGGGAGCAATACAAGCCTTGAAATACCTGTTCCTGATTTCGTACCCTCCGGAAATATTAGGGAAAGCGATGGCAAAATAATTCTTCCCATTCCGTTTAAAATGAGCTTCCCTGCATATTTTTCGGGCAGTTTCCAGATCGATGCACCGTTCCTTCAGATAAGTAAGCAGTATCCGGTTGGCAAGAGGAATGATTTTCAGATCTTGAAAGGCGGGATATGCCTTTTCAAACGGACAGGAAACAGTAACCGGTTTCAGTACGGCTCTTTTATCCCCAATACACTGTAGTACATAACCTATATCTTGTGTCCGATAAATCTCCTTGGCCAACGTTATAATATCCCCTCCCTTCCCCAAACCGAAATCATACCACAATTCCTTATGGAGGTCAACCTTGAAAGAGGCCTCCTTTTCCGTCCTGAAGGGCGATTTGTACCATACGCTGTTCCCACGCTGTATTACCGGTTCGTATCCGAATCCGGCTAAAAAATCAACAAGTCTAATGTTCTTTGCTTCTTGTATGTTCATGGCATCTCATTTTCAAGGGTTAGTTCACTATTAATACACGACAAAGAACCGCTTTATACCCGAAACATAAAAAGCAATGTCATCAGATGTCATTAAAAGTCATCAGATGACAACTTGTTCCATCAATCAATGCGTAAATACTCCCATCTTCTTGCATGGATACTTGATAGATAAAATTTTCCTTTGTTTATTCATGCAGACATAAGTATAGAGCAGATTCCCACTTGCTTTGTCGATAAAAAGCATCCTTATCTCTCCTCCTTTATTCTTATTGCGACGTTATACAACGTTAAAAAAGAAAATATCTGTGACATTTCGATGTTTTTAATGAGGAATTCACTATTTTTATACTCAAATATAGATTTATCATGGATAAGGAACGATATTTTATGCATTTCAAAGGCGGATTATATAAATTGATAGGGTATGCTTATCATAGTGAAACGCAAGAGGAGATGGTAATCTACCAAGCTTTGTATGGTATGCATAAAATATGGGTACGTCCTAAAACTTTGTTTTTTGACAAAGTAATCCGTGATGGTATTGAAATAAATCGTTTCACTGAGATTGCAGAAAAAGAAATGTCATGCCTATTAGCCCTCAAGAAAAAAAATATCTGAAGAACAAACATAAAGGTGGCAATAATAACAGTAAAGGGAATATTTATGAAAGTTTTTACACTATTTACTGTATTGCTCTTTTTATGAATAGCCATATAACGCAACTGGATTCTGTCTATTTTACGTCCCAATTAGAAGAGTGTTTTGTAGATGATCTTCTTATAGAAGAATCAAATACGGCTCATCGGATATATCATCAAATCAAGGATGTGAAAAATTTATCATGGCAAACAAAACAGCTGAAACATGATTTTGAACGGCAGATGGATATATCATCTGAAATGGGAGAAAATTTTGAACTGAAGTTAGTTCATTCAAATTCCCCCACGATGGTTACTCCTATTCCGGAGGAGATAGTTTCAAGTACTTCAGTCTCATTTTTTCCGGCTGAGAAAAGTCTTAACCAATTGATATTGTCTTATCCTCCTTTCAAGAATGCTATTCAAAATATTACAGTATTGGGAGAAGCAAAAGATGATGAATTGCTGGGTATTGCAGAAGCAATCTTGGGAGTATGGACTGGCTTGGAGCAAAAGAATATTTCTTTGAAGGCAATATCTGATGAAGTAAAAAGAATAGGTAAGGGACTTATTAATATAAAAACCTATCCGAATATCCAAATAGCAGATAGCAGTCAAGAAATATTAAGACGTTTTGATCTCTGTTTTTATACTTGCGGAAATAACCTGCATTGGCATACAAGTAATCAAAAACTGTCAGGCAAAATAATATGGACTCCAGAAATAGAGCAAAAGTTAGAAAATGTACAACCTTCTGATCTTTGGGAATTAATAGAATTATTAAGTTAGATATGAGAACTTATGTAAATTTGACATATGAAGCGAACAGCGAAACGATTCAACAGATACAGGCTTTATCAAAACCTGATATTTCTGTTGACGATTATCGTCATTCCTTTTACTTAGTAGGAAAAGCTTTAGGTAAACTCTTGAATGAACGTACACATGGTGAGTATGGCAATACAATGTTGGCTTGTGCTTCAGAAGATGCTGATTGGTTGGCTCGTGGAGTTTTGGAGAGCTTGTCTCAAAAGGAAGTATCTTTAGCTGTCTTTTGGAATGAAAGAATAACATTAAATGCCTCTACCGGATTAGAATATAGTCCTATTATCAAATCCTATATAGAGCCAATTGACAAATGCCGGACTTTGGTTGTTGTCAAATCCATTATTAGTACATCTTGTGTTGTACGAACACAGTTAACTCGTTTGATTAATGATATTTATCCTCAAGAGATTTACATCGTAGCTCCTGTGATGTATAAAGATGCCCAAGCTAATTTGAAAAAAGAATTTCCTGCTTCCATATCAGATAAGTTCAATTTCTTAACATTTGCAATTGACACCCTTAAAGATAAAGAAAAAGGTATCATTCCTGGAATTGGTGGCATGGTATATCCTAAATTAGGATTAGGAGATATGCATGAAAAAAATAAATACATACCAAATCTTGTCAAAGAACGTATGATGTAATATGGATATATTTTATTGCATATCATATTTTCTAATACTAAATCTGCGTTCACCTTTCAATATCTCACGTTCCATTATAAGCTATTAAAAATGCAGGTGATATTCGTTGCAACAAACTGAGTATTTATGAAAATATAGATAAAGGGGGCGTCTTATTTTTTGAGACAGCCTCCTAAAGATACAAAAAACCAACTAATTCGCAAGACTTTAAGTATGAATTGGCTGGCTGATTTAAAACTTGAATATCCCTAAGGATATTCAAGTTTTAAATCAAAAAAAGCTCATTTGGACTAAAATTGAGTTTTGACACTTCTTACTTATTAGTTACATATTGGTCCTCGCTCTTTCCAATATATCCAATTTAAATTTACTGAAAGGATATTTACAAATCTCATCTCTTCTCAAATAGAATCCCCAATCATCAAATTCTTTTTTTATCAAATCTGCTGGTATAGGTAACATGTTCAAATAATCAAAATAAGTGGGAGGATATCTATTCAATTTTCGAATTATGGAAATTACATTCTCCCGATTCTGTATTGTATCATATCGACAACCCAGGTTTAACAATGCATTATAACCATCTTTTTTATCTCCACCTGTTAATATATACACATCACCGTTTTCTGCATTTTCCCAGTGAGACTTCAAATTATAATCAAAGAAAAAATGACTATCTTGATACTCGTATGGATTGATTATCTTCATTGGAGTTAAGCTCGCATCCTCTTTATCTGATGTGATATCCCAATTATTCTTATGCTGAAAATCGTTACAAGAAGGACAGCTTGGTATCAAATTATAAAAAGACAATCCCAACATTGGATACTTTTCTTTAGGATAAAAATGATCCAATTCTCCTTTCTCCGTCTTAGAGAATACTGTTGCGGGAGTATAATGGATATCTACCATATTACAATAGGGACAGGTCCCCACTTGGCTTTGTCGATAAAAATCATCTTTATTAAAACACTTATCATTATATCCAAAGACAATGAAAATATGATAAAGAATACGATTTAAAATCTTACTAGAATCAAAAGCATCTGAATGCAATTTTGAAATTATACTCCTTAGCTTATCTGGATGGGACACTATAAGTTCCTTCAAGTTTTCCTCTTTAGATAAATACCTCAACAAATCTTCACTAGGTTTATCTCTAAGAATAGATATTTTTTCTTTATTCATTATTCTATTCTTACCAGAAAGAAAGTAATTAATATCATCTAACAAACGCCCCTTTACATTATTGAAATGCTGTAACGCTAAGGCATCTGTGTTTTTAGTTATTTTCAGTTGATACATTATTTCCTAATTTTTTATCAAGAATATTTTTAAGAAAGGTGTCGCCGACCAGTTTGACGTATTTGTCAAGATTTCCATGATTGATTTGAGTTTGTTCATAGAAATAGGATACATCAAAAGAGGTATCATTCATTATCTTGGTCATTAAACTATTAATAACCTCATAAGACACTTTTCCAATAGCACTCTCCTTTAGAAAGAAACTGAAACGAAGGAGATCATACATATTAGCTCCAAAAGATTCTGTCAGTTCCTTTTTTACTTTTGATGTGACAGGCTTTCCTTGTTCTAAAAAAAGGATATTTTCCATTGGAATATCACTAAGCACAAATGGTGAATGAGTAACAAGCAATATGTCTATCCTAAAATTCTTATCGATATTAAGTTTGTTCAAATATTCAATTAAAGTAGCTATTAAAATACGTTGATATTCTGGATGATAATATTGTTCTATTTCTTCCAAAACAATCTGTACACAATTATATGATTTTCGATTTTCGGCATTTTTTATGGTATATATATTATGCACATGATACAATATTGAACTCATTGAGTAAACCAATTGTCTTTCCCCCGAACTCAAATCAGTTATATTAACAACTCCAAGTTGTCCTTTATCCGTTCTATAAGATAAATAAAAACTGGTCTTGAAGATCGGTGGAGGTAACAAATACATAATTTTATCTATCTGAACAGATGAATCCGATCTTTTCTTTAAGAAAGGTTCCAAATCGCTCCAATAATATCTCCCTTCATGATAATAAGGTTCTTCCAAGTAATAAAGAATCTGATGAATTTTCAATGTTATATGACTTCTATCCTTTTTTAACATATCCACAGCCTTACCAAATGGGTTTTCTTGTTTAGAACCTTCTTTGAAATAGACTTGAAAAAAAGAGTACTTAACAAGGATAGACATTGTTTTATAGATAAGATATTGATAACAATATTCTGAATATTCATTATTGCCATTAAGAAATGGAAATCTTTTTATCCAAGCCTCCTTGATTAGTTTTTCCATATCCTCCTTGCTCATATCCTTTATTTTAGCCAAACAAGGATAATAGTTTTTCATCGCATGTTTGACTTTTTGTGATACACCATCTTTATCTAGTTTGATTACAAAAGATTTAATGTCATAATCGGGATGAAAACTAATAGAGTGGTAAAGCTTAAAATAAGAAAAAAAAGCGATAGAACGTTGTTCTGCCAATTCTGTTTCCACATTGATATCAATATTGCCTCGTTCTCTGAAGGGATTCAAAACAATGGGTGTTCTATAACCGTCATTCTTATGAAAAAGAGCTTCTATCCAAAACTTTTTCTTATATCTCCCCATAATTTCGGACTGATATTCCAATGAGTTATAGGCATAATGTGAATAATTGATGACGATCGTATAAAACAGCGATTGCAAATCATCACTATTGTGTCCCATTATATTACCATACTCGTCTGTCCATGAAAAGCCTTCGTTGGAAATAGCGATCTTATAAATGACATTATCTTTTTCATAATACAATTCTGCCTTCAAGCGTTTTACTGGAACCAATGGCTCAGCAGCGTATGTTCCAGATTGCTCTCCTAAGATATAAAAAGACAAATTATTTATAATCCGGATAATTAATTCTACGATTGTACTTTTTCCACTACCGTTCATTCCAACAATAGCGTGCAGGCTAATATTGGATGCATACAAATTATCCGGAACTTGTTGTTCGCCTTTTATCACTTTCCCATCTTTAAGCTCATAATTATTATAAAATGCATAAAAAACATCAGGTCTCAAGTTTTTTATTACATGTTTATTACATCCCTTCAATGGTCGTACACCAATGATTTTAAAGGTTTCCATACGCTCTTTTGTCATTTGTTTTAATAAATTTATACGATAAATGGTTATAAATAGACAATTAGTTCTTGTCATGTAGAAAATATCTGAATCTAAATCCGCATAGCTTTTATATTAAATACAATCACTGGTGTCATTCTTGCCTTCACACCTCCTAATCGCTTTAGTCAAAGCCTCTTTCAACCTTATAAAGGCAAGCCTGTCCACACTCTTTAATACACTGATTTTCTTACTAACCAAATCATTCAATTGGAGTAAACAAGGAATATCTGCCTTATATCTATCCCCCACATCTTGTAGGTGATAATCAAAATTATAATGATAAGAAAGAAATTGCGTAAAAGAATTTCTGCTTTTATTACTTAGTTTACAAATAGCATCAAAAAGAGTATTTGCATCTTCCGATGCAAATATAGTACGATATTCGTATGTGCAACTTTTATCCGGATAAGGTTGCCTATCTATAATTATGAGCTCCTCGACAGTTTCTTCTGTCAAATTACGTAGTGCTTTTTGCATTTGATCTGGTAAATCATTAATCTTTGATTTCATCTTCTGCAAAAAATAGGACACAATATCATCTGTTATTAGAGTCTTGGAATCTGTGGTTACATAATTACATCCACTAATAAAAAGCCCTTTTAGCCGATAAAGTTCTTCTAAACTGGTTTGATTATTAATCATTTCTGCTATTCTCTCTTTTATTGAAGAGACAGTATCCTTTTCCAAATAGACAGCATCAATAGCAGCAAAATATGATAGATATGCAATACTATAACCAAGTTGATAAGCGTCTTTTATTTCTTTATCCAATATGGCATTTATAGTAGCTTGACAAATACTTTCAAGTTCTTGCTGTTCCATATCGAAAAAACCAGATAACCTTTCCCAAGGTTTTAGCTCTCTTTGATTACCCTTTATTTCCATAGCAATGAATTCTACAAGTGGAGCACCTGTAATAATATAGTTTATAATAGCCGTAACATACCCTGGATTTAAAACATTATATACCAAGCTTTTATTTAAGGAATCATATTTTTCTCTCAAATGCTGCATTCTTTGCTTATCCTCATTATCATCTTGGTGTAGCAAGAATTTACATTCTTCACTCCATTTGCAAATTAACTCTTTGCTTTCACCATTGCTATACTCTGCATACACTGCAATAAATGAACCAAGAATATTTTTAAGAAAGATATTATCCTTTTCAATCAGTTCGGAAGGAAGTTTGTTTAAGTGGCTTTTAAAATCATATAAGCATTGTCTCAAAACCCGTAAGTTATCGGATTTTGTACATATAAAACAGTCAATAATGAAATCACGCATTTCTTTCAAATAATCGGATGTCGGAACTTCGTCAAGGAAGTATTCGATGGCTTCTTTTATATTGGGTTGTATTTCAAATTCCTTGCCTATAGTCTTTTCCTTAAACTCATCCAATACAGCCTTAGGCAGTTCTTCAAGGTGGTTCTCATCTCCAATTACAACAACATGACAATTACAGTGCTCTACAAAATAATTGATAAAACCTAACAATTCTTTCATTTCTATCAGACACCTTTCGATGTCATCGAATATCAGAAATTTTACACCTTTTATACTATCGTCTTCCACTTGTAGTAACGACAATGAATCCAGTGTTGCGGAAAATGAACCATCCTCTTTAGAATCTTCATTAAAATCCATACTTGTTTTGAAGACTATCTTACCGGCTAATTTCAAAGCTCCTTTTATGAAGCGCCCTGTTTTCGAATAAAAGAAAGGATTTAATTCTCTATCTATAGCAGTCTTAATATCATTCACGCTATCCATTCCATAGGTCGAAATATAGATGGGCTTTAGTGTAATTTCCTCATTGGTATCTGAGGTCTTATCAAACTTCTTCTTCCATTGCTTTATAAGATGAGTTTTACCACATCCCCATTTTCCTTTCAGCATCACGGCATACTGAGGATTAGGATTACCAGCATAACTGTCTAAAAAATCAAGAATTAAACTGTTCATACTTTTGTTATTAACATAATTCTATTTTAACTCCATTGGAAAATAAGAATGTAGCAATAAGAACATTAAATATGAAATAGTAAATGACGCTGCAAATCCATTATCGCCACATCCACAACAAACAAAGTTAGTGAAATTTCTTAAATACAATAACATCCATACAACTAAATTTCAGGTTTCTTCTCACGGCTCTTTCATTTAAAAACGAAAAAATATTAGGCTGATTTTCAATACACCTAACCTTGCTGTTTGGGCTGTTAAACAAACAAAAAGAATTAAAAGTTAAGCACATAGTAAATAAAAATACTAACAATCAACATATTAACAAAATCGCTCGTTTCTTGAGATAAAGAGCCATAGTTCTTCGTTTAAAAATCTAATAAAGGCTTGCAGAAATCGAACCTTTTGCTTATCTTCGCATCGTCAAAAAGATAATGATTGTTGAATTGATAAAGAAAAGCGATGAATTTAGTGTAAAGCTAATTCGATGGTTTTCATAAGAAATAAAGCAAAAAGGTGCTGTCAATCAAGGGATTAGAGTAAACCAAACTAAAAGGTTCGATTCCTGGTGGCACCACAGCAAAGAAAAGCAAAACAATGTAAAATCCTGATTTTCAACGAAAATCGGGATTTTTTATTTTTCCCAAAAACGCAAAAAAGTGCGGTTCACGACCGCCTTTGGTGGAGCAAGAGGTGGAGCAAACGGGTGTTCCAAACATCTCCACCTTGAAAGAGCGTTTTTTCGCTGATTCACAATATTTTGCATAGTATCAAAACGGACTCGGATTCCTACATTTGTCGAACTAATGTTTAACTTAAAAGTAGGAGAAAATGAGACGAGATTCATTTAATGTGCTTTTCTTTATCAAGAAAACCAAACTGCTGAAGAACGGTGAGGCTTCAGTATGTATGCGTATCACAGTCAATGGCGCAAGAGTAGAAACAAACATTCGCAAAAGCATCGAGCCAGTATCGTGGAACCAGGCAAAGGAGTGTGCGAGGGGCAAAAGTCGTAAATCAACCGAGCTTAATAACTACATCGAGGAGAGTCGAATCAAACTCCACCGAATTTACACGCAACTTGAAGAGAATGGGGAACTTATCACTGCCCGAATATTGCAGGAAAAGTTCTTTGGAGTGGACAAAAAGGTGGAGCAAGTACGCACCATCATCGGTACTATGCGTGAACATAATGAGCAATGCCGAGCATTGGTAGGTAAAGATTTTACCCTAATCACCGTAAGACGCTACGAAAGTTGTACCCGCTATCTTGCCGAACTTATCAAACTGAAATATGACAAGGATGATTTGCCTATTACGGAGGTAAACGGCGAACTTGTGCGAGCCTTTGAGTTCTATTTGAAGACAGAGAAAAATTGTCAGCAGAATACCGTTATCCGCTATATGAAGTGCTTGAAGAAGATTATCAACCTCGCACTTGCCAACGAGTGGATAGAGAAGAATCCTTTTGCAGGTATTAAGTTTCACGAGAAAGAGGTGGTTCGTGAGTTTTTGACTATGGACGAACTTATGACAATATACCAAAAGGAGTTTGCGCTGCCTCGTCTTGCATTGGTGCGTGATGTGTTTATCTTCGCCGCCTTTACGGGATTGGCATTTATAGATGTTCAGCAACTCGCAGCCGAACATATCGTGCAAGACAACAACGGGCACTATTGGATTCGCAAGACGCGCCAAAAGACAAATAATATGTGCAATATCCCGTTGCTGGATATCCCATTGGCAATACTCAAAAAGTATGAGAACAATCCAACTTGCATCAAGCGTGGCGTATTACTCCCTGTACCTTGTAATCAAAATATGAACAGCTACCTGAAAGAGATAGCCGATGTCTGCGGAATCCAGAAGCATCTTAGCACTCACGTGGCACGCCATTCCTACGCGACATCTGTGTGCCTGGCTAACGGTGTGAGCATAGAGAATGTAGCAAAGATGCTCGGACACTCAAATATTAAGATGACGCAACACTATGCAAAAGTGCTTGACAGCTCGATATTGAAGGATATGATGAATGTAAAGAGTGCAATAGTGAATTTAGGATAGAAGTCTGCGGTACGCTTCACTTGCTTTCGCCCCATTATAAAGTTAACTCGGAGGGCAATACCTGCGAGTTCAAGCCCACGGGTTTTCGAGCAAAAAATTCTCTACGATAATTTTTCACCCGAAAAAACTCTCCGGTATCACCGTCCGAGTTGGGGATGGGGTTGGGACGAAGCAAGCGAAGCGACCTACGACGCATAATAAGAAGCTGTTTTGAATTTTATTGAAAGAGTTTGTTCGTTGCTGCAAAAGATAGTTTCGGCTTCTTTGAGGCTCTTTTCGGCAACTTTTCATTTGTGATAATTGGAAATAGTCCACTATTACCCGCATACCCCAAATGAAAATTTACACGAAATTAGCTCTCAAATAATCTCGAAATAAAATTCAAACAGCTTCTAGGTCAAATCTATTAAGAGTATCAATCTTCAAATTACAATCAAGACGCTATTATTATAGAAAAACAGAGTTGGGGACAAAGGCAGCTCGCTCCCAACTCTGCATAATAAGTTTAGTCAGTGTTTCCTTTACACTTATAATATACCCTATCGGGTGTAATTTGCAAGTACTTAACCCATATTATACCTTATAGGGTATAATCTAAAATTTGCCTCGATAGCAACTTTGCAATACTCGTTCAATATCGCTTTCACGATAGAGAATTTTTCCACCCAGTTGGCGGTATGGCAAAATACCGTTGTTGCGATAGTCCTGCAAGGTGCGGCGACTGATTTTCAAGCGTTGCGATAACTCCCTGTCGGTCAAATAGTGTTCGCCACCCAATAGCGGTTGATTCTCGTCTGCCACCATTGCGGCATCTTTGGCAATGCGGTCAAGTTCCGAGAATAGACCGCGTAACCACTCGTGCTTGTGCGTGATAACTTCGTTACTCATAGGCATAGAATTTATAGGTTAAACATCATTTTCAATAAGTCGCTCCACATCTTCGGGGCGATAGTATATGCGGTTGTTTATCTTAGAGTGTGGCAATCGCCCACTATCCCGCAAGGTCTGTAATGTACGAGGACTAATCTTCAATGCCTGACAGACATCTTGGTTGTCCATCCAATCGCTCATACGCCTGCTACTACGCTGGCGGTTAATACTATCCATCCGCTTAACGAACTGCCCGAGGCGCGACACAAGCTCCTCAAAGGTCTTTTTCTCAATACTGATAATCTCCATATCTATTTCATTTTTACATTAAATATTCGCTTTTCAAATGCTAAGTAAAAACAAAAAATAATACATTCTGCAATCCCGACATTACGTGTCGTCAAGTGTCATTAGATTGCATAAGTGGTAGTATTTTAGAATGTAAATCGCTATCCCAAATACAGAAAGAGTGATTGATAGATTGCAAGATTGCATGACTGCAAGTATGAGAGATTGCAAGGTTGAATGATTGCATTACTTGTTACAATCAATAATGATTGCACTCATTCTTGATTGCTTGCTTTGCTTATTGGTTATAAACAAGTAACCAACAAGTGTTATAACCAACGCACCAATGCTAATTTTTCAGTAAAATTTAGGCTGCCATAGGATAATTTTCAGGCACTGAAAATTCATGTTCAAGCGAACATAGCAAGTTGTGTTTTGGGGCACCCGAAATGTTTTCGGCGTCCCAAAACTACCTCTCTGTACCCTACCCTCCAAAGTCGGGTGGATTTGATGCTTTTATATTGCAAATACCTTCACTTTATGTACAAGTTTTATGCTCGAAATATTCATATAAACTATCCAAATTTTCATTCTTGGATTATAAAAATTACAATTCATGCGATAAAAAAGTTACTTCAAAAAGACACAGTTTCGCATATTATCACTAAATTTGCGGTATACGCCAATAAAATGTGTAAATAATGAAAGATTTAAATAGACTAAAAGTAGTATTGGTTGAACAAAAGAAAACCGGTAAATGGCTTGCCGAGCAGTTAGGCAAAGACCCCTCAACTGTTTCCAAATGGTGCTCAAACAAGATGCAGCCATCGTTGGAGATGCTGGTGAATATTGCGAAAGTATTAGATGTTGATACCAGAGAACTAATCGTTATTACGAAACAATAACTATGGGAACAAACTTTTTCACAAATGAAAAAGAAAATACTCTTCTTGAAAAAATAGAAGGGGTATTCAAATATAAAAAAGTGCATTTCTTTGATGCACTTGTCGGATATTTCCGAGCATCGGGATATTTCCGTATTAGGAAGTTTATACAACAAACTCCCAAGATTCGCATTTTGGTTGGTATCAATGTAGATAAACTCACTTATCAAGCAAATCAGCAGGGGCTACTTTTCAATCCTAATGCAGAACAGTCTCAGGAGGAGTTTTTTAACGATATAAAGCGTAATATTCAGGAAGCGAAATACGACAAAGAAGTTGAGGATGGTATGTATCAGTTCATAGAAGATATTGTAACTGGTAGAATAACCATGCGCATCCATCCTAAACAAAATATCCATGCTAAGATTTATATTTTCCGTGAGGAAGTTTACCATCCCCATGGTTATGGTTCTGTTATCACAGGTTCTAGCAATTTAACTGAGGCTGGACTTGAGAAGAACTTCGAGTTCAATGTGGAGTTGCGTTACGACGATGATATACAATTTGCTACTGAAACATTTGAAAGGCTATGGGAAGAGTCTGTAGAGATAGATATAACACACATAGAGAAGATAAAGAGTGATTCTTATCTTAATCCGAACTTCACTCCATACGAAGTATATCTAAAATTCTTATTGGAATACTTCGGTAAGAGTATTGACTTTGACCCTAACTCTGTGTCCGATTTGCCTACGGGATATAAAAAGTTGTCATACCAAATAGATGCAGTCAATGACGGATATGCCAAGATGATGAAACACAATGGATTTTTCCTTTCCGATGTCGTCGGATTAGGCAAGACAGTTGTGTCTGCTCTTATAGCTAAGAAATTCTTTTTCTCGAATGGATTTCCTACTCATCGTTCACACATATTGGTAATAGTTCCTCCCGCTATGAAAGATAATTGGGAAGAGACTCTTACGGAATTCAAATTAGATAATTTCAAAATCATAACTAACGGAAGCCTTCATAAAGTTAAGAATCCCGAACTCTATGACCTAATTATAGTTGATGAGGCACATAAGTTCAGAAGTGACACCGCATCAATGTATAATGAATTGCAGAAGTTGTGTAAAACCAAGACAAAGCGATATGATGGCAGTTTGCATGATAAAAAAGTTATACTTGTCTCTGCTACGCCACTTAACAATAAGCCAGAAGATATAGCCAATCTCGTATATCTGTTCCAGGACTCAAAGGACAGCACTTTAGAGGAAGGCAACTTGCAGCGATTCTTCCGTGAGCATATTGACAGATATAACAAACTGAAAAAACAAAAGGACTTAACTTTTATAGCTGACGAAGTTAAGGCAATCTACGAGAGAATTCGCGTCAAGGTGGTGGAACCATTAACTGTGCGTCGTACTCGTACAGACTTAATGGAGAACGATGCATATCGCAAAGATTTAGAGGAACAGAACATCCACTTCCCTGATGTAAAATCTCCTCGCAAGATATATTATCAATTGGAGACAGAGTTGGAGACTTTGTACGATAAGACTATAATGTATCTTAGTGACAAGATAAACGGACTTAAATATTACAGATACCAAGCGATAAAATATCTAAAGTCTCCTAAGAAGAGCAAGTATAAAAAGGCAGATATGATTTCTATCCAATTGGCAGGCATTATGAAGACACTGCTTGTCAAGCGAATAGATAGTAGTTTTTATGCCTTCAAGCAATCATTGCGTCGATATTATGAGGCCAACAAGGTGATGCTTGATATGTTTGCCAACGGCACTATATACATTGCTCCCAATCTGAAAGTCAATGAGTTGCTTAGCGAAGGTAAAGAAGACGAGTTGATAAAGTTGATCGAGGAGGCAAGATATACTGACCCTACAATAGAAGTTTGTACGCCAGATGACTTTGAAGATGGTTTCGAAGATGGCATAAAGGCTGATAATGCGATATTGAAAGAGTTGGTTTCTATGTGGGATGCAGTTAATACAGATCCTAAGTTGGATATATTTATTCAATATCTAAAAGATACTTTATTGGATACATCTATTAATCATGAAGGTAAGCTAGTAATATTCTCAGAATCAAAAGAGACTACCAAATATCTATATGATTCTCTTAAGGGGTATGGATTTAGTAAGATTATGACTGTACAGAGCGACAATAGAGATACCCAAATGCCACTCTTGAAGGAGAACTTCGATGCAAACTACAAAGGGGATAAGAAAAACGATTATAACATAGTTATTTCTACCGAGGTACTTGCCGAAGGGGTAAACCTCCATCGTGCCAATGTTATCGTAAACTATGACACACCTTGGAACTCAACAAGACTTATGCAGCGAATAGGTCGTGTAAATCGTATCGGCAGCACTGCCAAAGAAGTATACATTTTTAACTTCTTCCCAACCTCAAAAGTAAATGATGATATTGAGTTGGAAAAGAAAGCAAAAATGAAACTCTTTGCGTTCCATGCAGCATTGGGTGAAGATAGTCAGATATACTCAACAGATGAGAACCCTGAAAGTTTTGGACTATTTGATAAAGATGTTGACGAAGAGCGCGACGAGAAACTTCGTTATTTGATGTGGCTTCGACAGCTCAAGCAAGATGATCCTGATTTGATTAAGCGAATCAGCAAATTACCATTGCGAGCTCGTACAGGTCGCAAGAGTAAGTTTATACCAGGAAGTACCATTGTGTTTATCCGAAACAAACGCCGCGATGCTTTCACATTTGTACGAGATGACGGTAGCATCGAGGAACTTACATTTTTAGAAGCAGTAAAAGAGTTTGAAGCCCGTATTGACGAAAAGTCCATACCGCTACACGATATGCACCACGAGCAAGTAAAAGCGGCACTTGATGCTTTTGTTACACAAGAGGAAGAGACTAAAGCAACAAAGCAGAAGGTGAATCCGGCACAGGGTCCTAATGAGAAGAAGGCAATTGCTTATCTTGATGGCTTTGTAAGTATTCCCAACATTACAGAAAAGGAACTTGAATTGATTAATAAAGCAAAACGAGCTATTACAACGGGTAAATTCCAGCAGTTGCAACGAGATATAAATAAATTAAAAACAGCAACAAAGAAAACACCTGTCAAGCCAGTGGTTTTACTTGAGCAATTGATAATGATTATATCAGCATATCCATTGGAGCATGTTCAAAGTGGGAATGTTGATAAACAAGTAGATGTGCTTAAAGTGTCGAAAGATTTTATGCCTGAGATTATTATTTCAGAGAGTTTTAACATGTAACAAAGTATTATTATGAATCAAGCATATTTGAAAAATATACTATCTGCAAAATTTGATTTTGACATTTGGAAAGATTTGCTAGAGAAGATCTTCCCAAAAGTTGAAGTATTCACAAGTGTTGCCAAGATTGCAGATTCACACGTCAAAGATGGTGGTCATGTTGGTAATATCCGATTGGACGATGGACGTTCAATGGCTATATTCCGCTTTGAGGTAGCTGACAATGTGCAAATATCACGCAACCGTAAAAGTTTACGCGATATTGCTGCTAAGTATGTAGATCAAGGTTTGATTCATGGAGCTTTGGTTTTCTATTATTCGCAAAACCAAGATGACTATCGCTTGACATTTATTGCCAAGCAGACCTATTTCAATGAAAGTGGAGAATTAGTAAAGAAGGAAACAGCTCCTAAACGATATACATTCTTGTTAGGCAAGAATGAGCCTTGTACCACAGCAGCAAGCCGACTTAAAGAATTGGCTGATAAGAGGACCTATGGCTCCATTTATTTAACAGATGTTACCGATGCATTCTCTGTTGAACGACTTAACAAAGAGTTTTTCAATGGCTACAAAGCTCAATATAAGAAATTTATTGATACGCTTTCTGATACCAAGTCACATCGCGACTATGTCAAGAAGTTATTAGGCCGTTTGGTGTTCTTGCAGTTCTTACAAAAGAAAGGCTGGATGGGTGTGCCTGAATCAAATACTAAATGGGAAGGTGGGGATAAAAAATTCCTAAGTAATCTTGTTGAGAGACATATCGATAATGATAGACTGTTAAGCGATGTGTTTGAACCATTATTCTTTGGCATCCTGAACACAAAGCCAGAAGAGAGAGAGACATTATTCATTAATAAAAATTGGGATATACAACTCTTGGAAGAGTTTAGTGGCATCCCGTATCTTAATGGCGGTTTATTCGAGGCAGACGATGTGGATAAGCAGCCTATTGATTTCTCATATACCCACTTCAAGGAATTAATGGATTTCTTCTCCCAATACAACTTTACGATTGACGAGAACGACCCTGATGACAGCGAGGTTGGTATTGATCCTGAAATGCTGGGACATATTTTCGAGAATCTTTTGGAGGACAATAAAGACAAGGGTGCTTTCTATACCCCCAAGGAGATTGTTCAGTATATGTGTCGCCAGAGTGTGATTCAATACCTAAAAACACACGAGCCATCAGAACAGTATGCAGAAGCTATTGAGCAACTTATAAATGATGGAGTAGTGAGTCCTATACTCCAAAGCAAAAGCATTGCTACACGCTTTATTCAACTGCTTAAAGAGGTTAAGGTATGCGACCCAGCCATTGGTTCGGGTGCATTCCCTATGGGTATCCTTTATGTATTGTATCACGCCATACATCATTTGCATTCACATGCTGAGCCTCACGGGAATTTTGATTCGACTCAAACAAAGCGAGATATTATCCAAAATAACATCTTTGGTGTAGATATCGAGCAAGGTGCTGTCGATATAGCTCGTTTACGTTTCTGGTTAGCATTGGTTGTCGATGCCGACAAGCCACAACCTCTACCAAACTTGGATTATAAAATTACTTGTGGCAATTCATTATTGAGTCGCTATCCTATTGACGCCCCTATTGAGAATGTCTTTGTAGAGTACAACAAGGGCAAAAAAGGAGATGAGAAAATAACACTTGCCAAATATAAAGAGTTGGTAAGTGACTATACCAATACATCAAATCATCAAACCAAGGAACTTTTCCGCAAGACTATTGAGGATATAAAGTGTGCCTTCAAGACAGAACTGAGCAAACAGTTTAAGGAAAGACTTGCAAAGTTAAGAGGAAAAGTTATAATGCTTGAAGGCCCAACCTTATTTGGAGAACGTACAAAGGCGGAAAAGGCTGAGTTGAAGAAGCTGAAAGAAAAACTGAATCTCCTTGAGAAAGAACAAGAAGATATTAAGACAAACAAATTATATGTTGATGCTTTCGAATGGCGTTTTGAATTCCCTCAATTGCTTGATGAGAATGGTAAGTTTACTGGTTTTGATATAATAATAGGAAATCCGCCATATATTAAAGAAGCAACAGATAAAAACGCATTTAATGGGTTAAGAAACAGTGCATATTATCAAGGTAAAATGGACCTTTGGTATATTTTCGCTTGTAAAGGGATTGACTTATTAAAGTCTAATGCGTGTTTATGTTATATTGCCACAAATAATTGGGTTACCAACGACGGAGCAAGTATTTTACGCAATAAGATTGTATCAGATGCCAGAATCATACAATTAATAGATTTCTTTGATGCTATGATTTTTGACAGTGCAAGTATACAAACAATGATTATGCTCTTTCAGAAAGACTGCATTACTGACAATTATTCTTTTGATTATCGAAAAGTACAACAAAAACATGCCAATAAACAGGCTGCGATTAATTTATTAGAGAAAACACATGATGATAGCAACGTATTCTTTATGCCATTAATTAATAGAGAGTATTTCTCAAATCAGCTATTAACATTTGCATCTACAGAGAATAACCAAATATTACAATTAATAAGCAATACAAAACACATTCTCTTGAATGATCAAGATGGACTTAAGGAGATATCTTCTGGTATTGATGTTTTGCAAGATTATGTAAATAAAAAGGCTCAACAACTTTTAAACAATAAGAAACAAATCGGAGATGGTATTTTTGTATTAAGCCAACAAGAATATGATAGTCTAAGTTTTAATGAAAATGAAAAGAGTCTTGTAAAGCCATATTATACATCAAAACTGATAAACAGATATTCAGTATGCAAAGAGAATTCTGAATGGATAATATATACAGATTCTTCTGCAAATGACAGTATCTCCCTTTATCCTAACATACAAAAGCATTTAGATCAATTTTCTAAAGTTATTACATCTGTAAATAAACCTTATGGGCTGCATCGTGCTAGAAAAAAAGAAAGTTTTGAAGGAGAAAAAATCTTAGCATTAAGAAAGTGTGTAAATCGTCCTGCTTTTTCTTATGTAAATTTTGACAGTTTTGTTTCTAGAGCTTACTTAATTATTAGAACAAATAGAATAAACCAAAAGTATCTTACAGGATTATTGAATTCAACACTAATAAAGTATTGGCTAAAATATAAGGGAAAAATGCAGGGAGCGAATTTTCAAATAGACAAGGAGCCTTTGCAGCAGATTCCTATTGCAGTACCAGCAATCAATGTTCAGGAATTAATTGCAACAATTGTTGATTATGTAATGATGGCAAGTTCTACAAAAGAAAACTTATCAGAATTAGTTTCAAACGAAACAATTGCACTGTTTTTTGAAAAAATTATTGATGGTTGTGTGTATGAATTATACTTTGGAGAGCATATGAAAGAACAAGAAATCAATATAATTGATTCAGCGTTGGAACTCATAAAGCCGATCACACACCTATCCTCAGATAAAGAAAAAGCAGATATGATACTTGATGTATTTATGAATATCAAGAAAACGGATAATTCTATTCGAAACAGATTAGATTTATTTACATTAAGAAGCCCCGAAATACTCAAACTTATAATTGAAGGATAATATGCCAGCAATAAATAGAATACATATATGTGGTTTTAAGGCCTTTCCAAATGATTTTGAATTACTACTAGAAGGAAAGAACCTTTTGATGTATGGTGAGAATGGTAGTGGAAAATCTTCCATCTACTATGCTTTACATTGTATGTTCCAGGCACCATTAAAACCTGATGCTGGTAAAAAATACTTTGACCCCGCTAGTGAACAGCATTTAAAGAATCTAAATAATTTGGATGTAGATTCCAAAATATGGATAGATTTTGATGGGAGACATCCGTTTATATATAATATTGATAAAGAAGGTTATCAATTTACATTATTAGGAGGTAAACACCCATTGCCTGCACAGATTAACGGTTGTTTTGTTAATCATCAATTCTTATTCCATTTTTTCAATTTTAGAAATTCTCAGAGAATAAATCTATTCCCCGTATTTATAAAAGATATTTTGCCATTCTGTAAAGATGACAATACAGGACTTCACATTGGCGAAATGTATGATGAAATAACAGCATCAATTATCAAGAAGGGACGACATATACACCCTGATTATATTTCTAATATTGAATATTTTAACAAAGCAGTCAAGAAGGTCGTTGAAGACATTAACATTTATGCCTCCGATCGATATAATGAGTCTTTTAAGGATGAAGATGATAATGAGTTGGTTATAAGATTGCGATACGATTCGAATTTTGATAAACCCGAAGATGACACTAATGAGTATTGGTTAAAGTATGACAATATTATAGAGTTAGTTAAAGAGAATGGGGAAATAAAAGAACGCAAATCATCATATAAAAAATTAAATGAACCTTTTATTGGCTTAGAGATTTCCGAGAAGATGCCTGATGGCAATCTACGAAAGATTGTTAAGCCACATACATATTTTAACGAAGCAAAATTAACAGCAATAGCATTGTCTGTTCGTTTTGCACTGCTGAATATAGAGAAGCCTGCTGATGGTCGTTTTCTAGCTCTTGACGATATGCTCATCAGTCTTGACATGAGCAATCGAGCAAAAGTTGTGGACTTCTTGCTAAAAATATCTGATAAGTATAAGATATATCTGTTTACTCATGACAAAATGTTCTTTGAGTATTTTAAGCATAAAACAAAAAAGAATCAAGATGCGTGGGTCTATAAAGAAATATACATGGATTATGATAAGACTCCATATATTAGAAATAGCGAGGATTACCTTGGGCAAGCCGAACATTATATTAAACAGCATGAATACGAGATTGCTGGTAATTTCTTAAGAAAAGAAGCCGAAGCTTTTTGTAAAGATTTCCTGCCCAAGAAAAAGCAACTGACTGGTGATTTTGCACATTTAGATCTTAATGGATTGATAATGAACTGTAAAGATTATGCCGCAGAAAGCGGTGTAATTGATATATCCATTTTTAATGAGTTGGATGAACATCGTAAGTTTATACTTAATCCATCAAGTCATGATAGTTATGATGTGGCAAAGTACGGTCATGAAGTTAAACGTTGTCTTCAAACATTAAGAAAACTAAGAGAAATTATAATTAGACCCTTTCTAAAATTTGGGAGCCAAGTTGAGTTTACATTAAAGACGCCAGAGCCTCGCATTAGTGAATATAAATTTATACTTACATTATGTGATGACTTTCGAATTATTATAATGCCTGGAGAAGTCCCTGTTATATCTAAAGGAATGATCAATTATCAAGTGTATGAAGATGGCAACAATAAGAAAGGTGTTCAATCTGATAATACAACGATTAAACATTTTTTTGAATATAATTATGAGAAATCTGATAAAACCAAAGATGCAAATTATCTTATCAGTGTAATAGAAATAGAATCAGGAAATCCAATTGCTACATTTATGTAATGGTAATAAATAAGTAAATAACATATAATGACAATAGAGTGTATCAATAATGAAAGTAGATTTTTCCAAGATGTAAAAACATTGGGAAAGAGAAACTCTGCCACTTTGGGATTTATGCCCGAAGGGGGCTTTGAAGATCATGCTCAAAATAAGTGGATAATTGTAGCTTGCATAGACGATACACTATGTGGATATTTAATGTTTAGGGAGGTCCCTAGATATTCACGAGTCTCAATAGTCCATTTATGCATTGATGAAAATCATAGGGGGCGAGGTATAACACAAAAACTATTAGACCATCTGCGTTCATTGTATGAATACAACTATAGTTATAATGGGATTTCATTAAGTTGTAGAAATGACTATATAGGAGCAACGAGTGTTTGGCAAAAATACGGTTTCGTTTCTAAAACACAAATCCGTAGTCGTAGCGTAGAGGAAAACTACCTTAATAAGTGGTGGTACGATTTTAATCGACAAGATTTATTCTCTTTGGCTGCAACCCAATCAAAAAAGATTAGAGCCTTATTGGATGCCAATATTATCATTAAATTACGAGATATTGAGAATGATTATGCACCTATGGAAGATCCTCGGTGCCTTCTTTCGGACTGGCTTATTGATGAAACAGAATTCCTATACGCTTCGGAAATCTTTAATGAGATAAATAGAGATAAAGATCGCAAAAGAGCTCAAAGAACAAGGGGCTTTATAAACCATTTTGTTGAGGCCAAGCATAACATAGAAGATCGTAAAAGGATTGCACAAGAGCTAGAAGAGTTTATTACTGGGCATGCAGATAATGATAACTCTGATCGTATCCAATTGGCCACCTGTATAGCTGCAGGAGTCAGATATTTTATAACATTTGACCAAGGTATCCTGGATGCTAAGGAAGCTATTGAGTCTAACTATGATGTTGAGATTCTAACTCCACAAGAATTTGTTTTGTTCATTGATAAGTTGATAGATATTGAATCATATTCACCAAAACAAATTTTAGGGGCTGTTTTTCATTCATTGTCAAAAATTGTCAATAAAGAACTCGAACTTTGTATTGACAAATTCTGGGATCAGAAGGGCGGAGAAAATAAAAAACAGTTTAGAAATAGTATACTTAAAGTGGTTAACTCATCGTCATATATTATTGACACTGTAAAATACAATAATGAAAACATTGCACTATTTGCTTATAAGAATGACAATAGTGTGTTATCTATTCCAATCATTAGAATCTCAGATGCAAAAAATAGAGATACACTATTTATGGGGTTGGTGAATGAGTTCATTAGTAGAGCTATTAAAGAAAAATGTCATCAAATAAGAATTAGTGAATCTAATATTAAAGAGAGATATAGTTCTATATTGCTTAAGTTTGGTTTTATTATACAAGATAGTTCATATGTGAAACATGTTATTGATGAGTGTATAGCATCCGATGAATTAGGTAGACTTATTAAACAGAACAATATCCCAATATTAGACGAACTAATAGATCAATCACAACTGCTGGATATTGAGCGCAAGCTATTTCCTTTAAAGATTACAGATATAGATATTCCATGTTATATAATCCCCATAAAAGCTGTTTGGGCCGCCCACTTATTTGATAAATTAATAGCAAGTGAATCATTGTTTGGTGCAGATGTTAATAGATTATGGAATGTAGAGAATGTATACTATCGATCAACAAAACCTATTACAGAAAAATGTCCAGCTCGTATACTATGGTATGTAAGTTTTGATAAAAATAGCACTAGAAGTAAAGCTATTGTTGCTTGTTCATACTTAGATGAGGTTGTAACCGGACTGCCAAAGGACGTATTTAGACGTTATAAACATTATGGAATATATGAGTGGAAACATGTATATAATTTATGCAATAAAGACATTAATAGTTTTGTAAGAGCTCTTAAATTTAGTCAAACACAGTTATTTGAAAAACCTATTGATTACTCAACAGTCACTAAAATAATTGGGACAAAGAATACTTTTGCATCACCAGTGCGTATATCAAAAGATATGTATAGTGAAATATATAAATTAGGACATGAAACAAAATAAATATCTTTTTTTGGCAATAAAACCAGAGTTCGCTAATAAAATATTAGCGAAAGAAAAGACTATAGAACTCAGAAAAGTTCGTCCTAACATCAAAGAAGGGGATTATATAATAATATATGCATCTTCTCCAGTTAAAGGGGTTGTTGGTTTTGGTAGAATAAAAAAAATAATAGATACTTCCCCATATGAAATGTGGAGAATTTATTCATCCCAATTAGGTATAGATAAAATTAGATATGACAACTATTTCTTGGATAGGAAAAAGGCAATAGGAATAGAGATAGAATCTATTAGAACCATACAGCCTATGATTACCCTAGAAGCGATAAAGGGAATTGATATATCGTTTACCCCTCCACAGGGATATAGATATGTGTCTAATAGCCAAATCCTACAGTTATTACAAACTATTGTTTCAAAATTAGATGTATGAGAGTTGATCGCGAAATAAGAGAAAAACTCTTTGACGAGAGTGATACGAGTTTTGAAGCTCGTAAACTTTGGTATGCATTCAAAGATTCGATATTTTATGAGAATCGTTTGTAACCATTCTATTTTCCGCCTTGACATAAGTTGTTAGCCGCCATATCTTTGCGCCGTAACCTTTA
>NZ_JAHQVH010000057.1:0-36847 GCF_019052435.1 Bacteroides sp. MSK.20.12
TATATGCATGAAGGGAATTGACTAAACTTAATCCCCCAAGAATTACAACTGAGCCGTATTTTCAAAAGAAAAATGCAAATTTTGCGCAAATTTTCATCTCGCATAGTTATCGTGCTATCCCATTAATGTACCTACCTACAAAGAAAAAGAGGAAATGCAGCTAAACTACATTTCCTCTTTTTCTTTATAGATCTCAAAGTAAGATTCTTTATCTATTCTCAACCGGACTCTTTCTTCCCTCTTCTGCCCGGCCAGGTTTACGAACAAGTTGAAATACAGTTGGCTGAAAGAAAGGTTGGAACGATCATAGGTTATATCAAACGTCCAGGTTCTACGGAAAGAATCGAAAGTAGCGAATGGCTGCTCGCCTCCTTTACACATAAACACTTCCGGGAAAGACGTAGGCGGATAAGGCTGGAATAAGCCTGCTAGCTGGGCATACACATAGTCGATCATCCATTCGTCTCCCGTTAAAGCCAATTCCCCTTTCAAGCGGAGTTTGATTGCATAACTGGCAGTCACGTCAGACGAGGTATAAACAGGGACTTGGCTTTCTGCCGGATAGTTACCGTCTTTATATCCAAGGCTCATCGTTAGTTTAGACCGGCCGACGCCATTAAATCCATCTACTTCCTGATCCGCCAACTGATTTTTCAGGTTAATCATAAATGTCAGTTTACCGAGAGTCGGGTCACCCGGATACTGCGCAAGCGTGTCCAACACATAATCTTCGGTATTATAACTTCGGGCTATCAAATCTCCCTTTCCTGCCTCCAAAGCCGGACCGCCTCTTTCCACATCCACGTTGCCAACCGGATAATAAATAGCATCATTATCCCTTACGCAGCCACTCAAACAAAACAGCAACACTGCCAAGCCTATTATCTTATTCATAATCACCTTACTTCTTGATTTTGCGGACAAATATACATCTTTTTTATACCACCCTTGATTTATGTCAACCGTTTTTAGTATTTTTGCACACATCAAGACAGAAAAGACATGGATACACTATTAAGAGAGACTGTAAATGCTGTTGTCAATTCCCGCTTTCCGGAGATGAGTATAGAAGGAAGACGGCAGATAGAAAGCATACTGATTCGTGAAGAATTCCCCAAAGGAGCCATAGCGCTCAACGAAGGAGAAGTAGCCCACGAACTTGTTTTTGTAGGAAAAGGCATGCTTAGGCAGTACTATTACAAAAACGGGAAAGACGTGACCGAACATTTCTCATACGAAGGATGTATCGTGATGTGCATTGAAAGTTTTCTGAAACAAGTACCCACCCGGCTAATTGTGGAAACTCTTGAACCTTCCATTATTTATTTATTCCCCCGCGACATGATACAAAAATTAGCGAGGGAGAACTGGGAAATCAACATGTTCTATCAAAAGATATTGGAATACTCTTTAATTGTATCACAGGTTAAAGCAGACTCCTGGCGTTTCGAATCCGCTCGCGAACGTTATAACCTCCTGCTCGAAACACATCCGGAAATCATCAAACGCGCGCCTCTGGCACACATCGCTTCCTATCTTCTGATGACACCGGAGACACTAAGCCGTGTACGCTCCGGTGTTCTATGATTTTAGCGGCTTTTCCGGTATTCTTTTGGAGACATACCGGTGTAATGCTTGAAGTATTTCCCGAAGAAAGACTGGTTTGCAAAATTCAGCCGGTCGGCAATCTCCTGTATATTCATACTTGAAGAATTCAGGAGGGCTTTCGCTTCCAGAATCACCAACTCATCAATCCACTCTCCCACCGTTTTTCCGCTGACTTCTTTCACGACTCCCGAAAGATGTTTCGGCGTCAGACACAGTTGGTCGGCATAGTATTTTACGCTGCGTTCAGACTGGTAAGACTCCACCAGAGACTCATAAAAGCGTTCGAAGATATACTCTTTCCGGCTTTTATTCTTCATCGTAGTAGCGTTTGCAGGTGCATGATTAGTGAAAATAGTGCAAAGCTCGAAAAAGAACCCCTGCATCAGTCCCATTACCACTTCCCTACGGTATAAAGCTTCCTTATTCCTCAACCGTTTCCTGATAAACGCGTGATACTCCTTCACCACCTCCTGCTCGTGCGGAGTGAGGTCAAAACACGGATAATCTTTCAGATAGAAAAACAAAGAAAGCACATTTCCGATCTTAGGCAACGTCTCCAGCAAGTTCGACACAGCAAAGAAAATGCCTTTAAAATCGTGACTGAAATACCGCTGCTCGATAATCTGATTAGGCAGTGCTATCACCATCAATCCGGGACACAATTGAAATTCACGCAGACTAATCTTAAAAGTACCGGTACCCTCCAGACAAAGCCCCACCGTCAACACTTCCAGTTTGGTAGGCCCGTTATACAACGATATAACGCTCTCCGTATCGAAAAGCGCTATATCATTATCAACAACATCAATGTTGTCGGCATCTATATGTTTAGAATGAACTACCGAAGAAATACCTACTTTCGGAACACTTTGAATATCCATACTCTCTCTTTTTTTGGCGACAAATATACCAGCATTTAATCAGATATACAAGCCAATCGGGAGCATTATCGGACATAATGAACACTTTTAGATACTTATCGAACAGACCGGAACAGATATTCATAATCACGTTTGGCAGCCGGCACCGTCCACTTTTCCGGGACAAACTTCCACTGATTGAGCGCTTTCGGGTTCATCGTTCCTTTCTCCTCAATGTAATTCATCAGGTAGAAACGGAGATCCT
The DNA here is from genome assembly GCF_019052435.1 of Bacteroides sp. MSK.20.12. NCBI lineage: Bacteria > Pseudomonadati > Bacteroidota > Bacteroidia > Bacteroidales > Bacteroidaceae > Bacteroides > Bacteroides sp. MSK.20.12. Next base: position 2,734 of record NZ_JAHQVH010000057.1, read on the forward strand.
TATCCGTAGAGAAAATAATGCGGTCTTTCAACTTCTCCTGCGGGATGCCCGACCCTTTCGTCAGCAATTCTCCGCCACCATTACCACGGTAAGAATTCAAGGCCACCTTATATATCTTATCCATGCGGAAAGGAGAACCATCAGCCATGCTTTTGATCGTTATCTTCTCGCCCTGCGGTTTAGTGACATCCACCGTATAAATAATGCCCGAAGCCGAGTCAAAATTAAAACTATAATTCTGGAAAGACGCTCTATCTTCCGCACCTTCACGACGTTTCTCCTTGAACCAGAGCAGATGATCTTCCGGTGATTTCATCCGGTTCGTCCACATATAATAAGACATCTCCAAGAAATCCTTAATCTCCTTTCCGGACAGAGTCATCACATACAGCATGTTCTCATACTTATATAAATTGAACATATCACTTACAAATACATCCCCCTTCTTTATTTCCGAGTCAAACGAAAGCGGAGCGGCAAACGAGATGTCGGCACCGGTGATGTCGAGCTGCAAGGTATGTATCAGGTCGATAAAGGCAGAAGGGCCGAAGAAAGCAGAATGAGTGGAGATACTTTCGGTAAAAGTGCCGATCTTCTTCGAAACGAACTTCTGCACCGTTTCATATTGCGGGGCAAAACGCTTCATAAAGTCCTCGCTGATTCCGTAAGCCTCCGTTTCCGTCAAGACACCCTTAATATCCTTGCTCTGCACCTTTCCATCTTTCAGTTTCAAGGTCACATCTACATTAGACAAAACAATCCCATTGCTGGCCGGATCGATAATCAACACCGAGTCTCCGGCAACATTCATCACCTTCTTACATTCGCGGGAATGATCGTGCCCCATCAATACGATATCGAATCCCGGCACATTCTTCGCTACGTTGAGAGAAGCGTTCTCGTTGTATTTGCCCGACATTTTGAAAGCCTCCTGTCCGGCATGGAACAAGCCGATCACCAAATCCGGGTTCTCTTTTTCACGGATAACCTTCATCCATTTGCGTGCCGTCTCTTCCATATCGTCGAAACGCAATCCTTTCCACAGGTTTTCGGAGAGCCATGCAGGGATGGCAGGGGTAATCATTCCCAATACCACGATCTTCACGCCATCACGTTCCAACACTTTGTAAGGAGCCAGATGGGGCTGTCCCGTAGACGTATCTATGATGTTGGCACCCAACACTGGGAAATCACAAGTGGCGATCCAACGGTCGAAAACGGCACGTCCCGTTTCCACGTCATGGTTACCCATGTTGCCGGCATCATACTTCATGTAATTCATCATTTCCGAGCAAAGATGGGGAGACACCGTATCTATATAATTATAGTAATAGGCAGTGGGCTGTCCCTGCAAAATATCGCCGTTATCCAGCAATATCAGATTCTCCTTATATTGTTCGCGCTCTTTCTGCACGAAAGAATAAACCCGTGCGAGACTCCCCTTCCATTCGTGGCGGGTTATAAAATTATAAGGATAATAATTGCCATGTACATCACTTGTTTCTACAATCTTCAGTTTCACCACCTTCTCCTGCGCCGCAACAGACAGAGCGAGGCAGAGAAGCAAGCCATAAATTAATACGATTCGTTTCATTCTTTTTCTATATTTAGATTTAACGGATGAGAGAATACAAACCGCGCCCCACCGGTATAGTCAGGGTCGATCCATATACTTCCTTTCCATTTGTGCACAATCAATTTACAGATAGACAATCCCAGTCCGGTACCCTGGGCATATTCATTCAGTTTCTCAAAACGCTCGAACACAAGTCCCTGTTTTTCTTTCGGGATACCGCATCCGGTGTCCGTCACCGAGAAGACAGCCATTTGCGTTTCCTCGTTCACAGAAAAGTCCAATGTGATCTTACCGCATTTCGTAAACTTGTTGGCGTTGGACAGCAGGTTAATCATCACTTGCTGCATACGCTGCACATCCGTCACCATCCGGAAAGATTCGAAAGAAGTGGTAAACAAGAACTGGTTTTCCGACGACTGCCGCGAAAAACTAACAGACGCCACCACCTGGCTGCACAACTGCACCACGTCACATTCCTCCCAAGTCAGCGTCACCCGGTTGGCCTCCAGACGTGAAAGGTCGAGAATATCGTTAATCAACCGAAGCAACAAATCCGAATTGGTTTTGATAATCTGATAATAAGACTGCTGTTCCTCCTCCGTGCTACCGCCAACGGCCAATACATCCGAGAATCCTACAATCGAATTCAACGGTGTCCGTATCTCATGGCTCATATTGGCAAGGAAAGCACTCTTCAGACGATTGGACTCTTCCGCCCTGTCTTTGGCTACGCGCAAGTCCTTCTCCGATTTCAGCAGCTCATCTTTCAGGCGTTTCGTACGGAAATAATAGAAGAGAGAGATGCACAAGCCGAGCACCAGTATCACAAACAAAGCACAGGCAGACCATATTTGATAAGTATATTGCTGATAGAACGAAACCGGCTGGTTGACAAGCTGCACTTTAAAAGGCAACACCGCCGGATCCAGCCCCCATTCCTTCACCTTCCGACTATCCAATACCGCTTTGCAGCCGATTACCGAAAGATGTTTCGCCGTATCCTGCGGGTGCGTATCCATCCGTACAGACTCCATAGCCATTTCTCCACCCACTTTCCGGTAGTCGGGCAACACCCCTCCTATCGCCCAATGACCGAGACTCACCGATGAAGGGGTAAAAGCCGGAATGGTAGGGGTAACTTCCATCATGGCATACGTGGCATTTCTCATGAAATACCCCTCGTTCATATCCACCCGCCACGTTCCTACCAGGATCACTGTGTTTTCGGGCAGTTGCCTCAACTCCTCAACAATGGTATAAATAGAATGTTTCCGTCCATCCATCAGAATCAAATCCAGATCGGGGAATTTCTTCATTTCTTTTCGCACCAATGCTTGCATGGTCACTCCGCCATACGTGTTGTCCGAAATAAAGGCAATGTGTTTCGTTTTCGGATAGAAGGCTTGAATCATCCGGAGGTTACCCTCTATATCATATTGGTTGATAAATCCCGATTTGAGTTCGGGGATATTCAGATGGTCATCGAAGAGATCGACAGATTCGGGCATCCAGCTATCCAGGCTTTCCACGGTATCTTCCGGCAATATCACCACGTTGCTACTGGCCAGACTGCACATCACGGGCACTTTCACCTGCATTTCATCCCGCTGCGACAAATAAGCGGCCCATGCTTCCTGACCTAACAAGATAATCTGCGCCGGATGCTTTTCCCCTTGATATTTAGCAAGAATCTGTGTCATCATTTTGCTCCATAGCGGAGCTTCCGAGAAGCTTTTACAGTTCATATTCTCGATGATGATGTCGCGCTGTCCTCCCAACTTACTATATTCATCCATATAATCGGAAATAGTGACCGATGTTTGGTGCGCTGCCGGATTATAAGAACAGATAATCAGAATAGGTTTCTTATCGTTAGAGACAGCCAAGACCTTCGATGACTGCAGGAGCCAAAGAAAACAGATAAAAAAATACCCAAGACGTCCCAGCATAATAATGCAGTTTTGATGTGTTAATTCATTAATTGAGTTGCAAATATAGTAAAACTTGTCGGGTTTAACAGATTTATATGTATTTTTGTCGCTCATTTACTGTCAAAAAATACAAATTATGGAATTATTTCACAAGATGATTTCCGGATTTCTGGGCATACCGGAAAGACAAATAAGCAGCACGCTCCATCTTTTGGGCGAAGGTGCTACGATTCCTTTCATCAGCCGATACCGCAAAGAAGCCACTGGCGGGCTGGATGAGGTGCAGATAGAGCAGATCAAAGAGCAACACGATAAGTTGTGCGACATAGCCAAACGGAAAGAAACGATTCTCGGCACCATCACCGAACAGGGCAAACTGACTGCGGAACTGGAGAAACGCATCAACGACACCTGGAACCCGACGGAACTGGAAGATATATACCTCCCTTACAAACCCAAGCGGAAGACACGTGCCGAAGTGGCCCGCCAGAAAGGGCTGGAGCCGCTTGCCACCATCCTACTGTTGCAACGGGAAAACAACCTTAGCGCCAAAGCCGCTTCCTTTGTGAAAGGCGAAGTGAAAGATGTGGAAGATGCGCTGAAAGGTGCGCGTGACATTATCGCGGAGCAGGTGAACGAAGACGAGCGTGCCCGTAATGCGGTACGTAATCAGTTCGGGCGCCAGGCAGAGATTACGGCCAAATTAGTCAAAGGAAAAGAGGAAGAAGCAGCGAAATACCGCGATTATTTCGATTTCTCCGAGCCACTGAAACGTTGCACGTCCCACCGTCTGCTCGCCATCCGCCGGGCAGAGTCGGAAGGGTTGCTGAAAGTGTCTATCAATCCCGACGACGAAGCATGCATCGAACGTTTGGAACGCCAATTCGTACGTGGCAACAACGAATGTAGCCGGCAAGTGGGCGAAGCCACGACGGATGCTTACAAACGGTTGCTCAAGCCTTCCATCGAAACAGAATTTGCCGCCCAATCCAAAGAGAAAGCCGACGATGAAGCAATTCGCGTATTCACCGAAAACCTCCGCCAACTTCTTCTCGCTCCGCCATTGGGACAAAAACGGGTGCTCGCCATCGACCCCGGATTCCGTACCGGATGTAAGGTGGTTTGTCTCGACGCGCAAGGCAATCTGTTGCATAATGAAAATATCTATCCGCATCCTCCGATCAACAAGACCGGCGAGGCTGCTTCGAAACTTCGCAAGATGATTGAGGCCTACCAGATAGAAGCCATCTCCATCGGCAACGGAACGGCAAGCCGGGAGACGGAAGATTTCATCAACAGTCAGAGTTTCGACCGTCAGATACCCGTGTTTGTAGTCAGCGAGCAGGGGGCTTCCATTTATTCGGCTTCCAAAATTGCTCGTGACGAGTTTCCGGATTACGACGTAACGGTGCGTGGGGCAGTCTCCATCGGACGCCGCCTGATGGATCCGTTGGCAGAGCTAGTGAAGATAGATCCCAAGTCCATCGGCGTGGGTCAATACCAACACGATGTAGACCAGACGAAGCTGAAGAAAGCACTCGATCAGACGGTAGAGAATTGCGTGAACCTGGTCGGGGTAAATCTCAATACGGCAAGCAGTCATCTGCTCACTTATATATCCGGTCTGGGCCCCCAACTGGCACAGAACATTATCAATTACCGGGCGGAAAACGGAGCTTTCAGTTCGCGGAAAGAACTGATGAAAGTGCCGCGCATGGGCGCCAAAGCCTTCGAGCAATGCGCCGGATTTCTTCGTATCCCCGGAGCTAAAAATCCGTTGGATCATACCGCCGTGCATCCGGAAAGTTACCACATCGTAGAGCAAATGGCCAAAGACCTGAAATGCACCATCGACGAGTTGATAGCCGACAAGGAACTTCGCCGGAAGATCAATATTTCCGACTACATCACTCCTACCGTCGGCCTGCCTACCTTACAGGACATTCTGCAGGAGCTCGACAAGCCGGGACGTGACCCGCGCAAGGCTATCAAAGTCTTCGAGTTCGACAAGAATGTACGCACCATAGCCGATTTGCGCGAAGGGATGATTCTTCCGGGCATTGTAGGCAATATCACCAATTTCGGGGCGTTTGTCGATATAGGAATTAAGGAGAACGGTCTTGTACACCTTTCTCAATTAGCGGAACGGTTCATTTCCGACCCGACAGAAGTGGTGTCCATCCATCAGCACGTCATGGTGAGGGTGATGAATGTAGATTATGACCGGAAACGGATTCAACTTAGCATGATCGGGGTACCGCAAGACTGATTGCTTCTCTTTTCTCTCCCCACCACACGATCAGAATCGTAAATACAATCATAAGTACTGTGCAAATGAGCGAGCCTTCAAAACCGAAGGCTCCGCCATTCAGTACGTTTTCTTCGGGCATACGCAAAGTCAGCATACTGGTGGTGAAGTTGTTTCCGCTTACCTGATAACCGAGGATGGGGCCTTGAATCCAATTCCAGAAAAGATGGAGCGAGATAGGGAAACACAGGTTCCGCGTATATAGATAGGAAGCTCCCAGCAGCATACCTGCCAGCAACAGGTTGAGCATAGGCAGGAAAGCGATTTCGGGATTGAAGATGTGCATAAAGGCGAATAACGCTGCCGAGACGAAAAGCGCCAGGAATTTATTCATGGTGGTATGCAATAGGCGTCCGAGGATATAGCCGCGCATCAGTATTTCTTCGAACAAGGCGACCAGCAGGAAAAACACCCACGAGCCCAGCAGATCCAACGGCTTGAACTGGAAACCGGTGACTTCTATCTCTCCCAAGACGAACGAGATTCCGAAGCCGAACAGATAGAGCAGGATTGCCATCAGGAAGCCATACCACAGTCCCTTGACGTGTCCTTTTAAGGAGAGCCCCAAATCAGAAAACGGACGGCGTTCGAAGCGGAGCATAGGAATGGCGGCGGTCAGAACGGCGAGCAGCATACTGGCTTCGAGGATAATGTATCCCATCACTCCCGGATGGCGGGCTTCCACACCCAACACCAACGACAAACATCCGCGGGCCAGCGTACCATACAATCCAAGAAGTATGAAAAGTATCACAATAAACAGCGGGATACAAGCCCACACAGGAAGTCTTTTGGGTTCTTTGCCCCCAGCAATGTTGTCTGCCTCCATTTTTACAATTTGTTAATCCGGCTACAAAATTAGATATAAAACATAAAAAAACATCATGTATTCTCTATTTTTCCTATATTTGTCAGAACAAATCTACAAAATTATGAAAATAAAACTACTATTGATAAGTTTCTTATTGGCCGCTAATGCGTTAGGAGCAGCCGCCCAAGTGAGTAAAACGTATTATGTGAGTAAGCCCGGTACGCTGATTTCCATGATGACTGAAGAGGAAGCCAACAGTGTCACCCATCTCACACTGACCGGAAAACTGAACGCGGAGGACTTCCGCCATCTCCGTGACGAATTTGATAATCTGAAAGTATTGGATATTTCGAACGCTGAAATCAAGATGTACAGCGGAAAAGCGGGCACTTATCCCAACGGGAAATTCTATATTTATATGCCGAACTTCATTCCTGCATACGCATTCTCGAATGTGGTGGACGGAGTGACCAAAGGCAAAGCCACGCTGGAGAAAGTGATTCTTTCGGAGAAAACAAAGAATATCGAAGATGCCGCCTTCAAAGGTTGCGAGAACCTGAAAATCTGCCAGATCCGAAAGAAGACAGCTCCCAACCTGTTGCCGGAAGCGTTGGCAGACAGCGTTACTGCTATCTTCGTCCCCCTGGGTAGCAGCGACTCTTACCGCTACAAGGACAGATGGCAGAACTTTGCGTTTATCGAGGGGGAACCGGTAGAAACTACCCTGCAAGTGGGCGCCATGGGCAAACTGGAAGAAGAGATTCTGAAAGCGGGACTGCAACCCAGAGACATCAACTTCCTGACCGTTGAAGGTAAACTGGATAACGCCGACTTCAAACTGATCCGCGATTATATGCCGAACCTCGTTTCTGTCGATATTTCCAGAACGAACGCAACGGCTATCCCCGACTTCACTTTCGCACAGAAAAAGTATCTGTTGAATATGAAATTACCTCATAATCTGAAATCTATCGGACAGCGGGTATTTAGCAACTGCGGTCGCCTTTGCGGCACGTTGGAGCTGCCGGCCAGTGTGACAGCTATTGAGTTCGGTGCTTTTATGGGATGCGATAATCTCCGCTATGTGTTGGCTACCGGAAATAAGATTACGACGCTGGGTGATAATTTATTCGGGGAGGGAGTTCCGAGTAAGTTGGTTTATAAGAAATAAATATACGATTTATTTTATGAGTAATAAAAAATAGAGAGGGTGAAATAGAAAATCTATGCACCCTCTCTAAAATAAACTAATCCTCTGTTTCTTACAGACTCATCGCATTAGCTCCAAATACGCCTGCTACTGCTGACGCCACCGCGATGACTACTTTCAAAATCATATCCCAAAGGGATTTCTTACTTGCCATAACTCTACACACCTCCTTTCCGAACTCTTTAAATGATTCATTACTTCCTATAACCTGCGCACTACTTCCTAAAAAAACGATTCTCACTACATGATGTCGTTATCCGGCTGAACGCATATCAGCGTTGTCTGGTTGGACACATATTGTTGTTATCCTATTGATAACTAAGATTTTACTCATCAGGAGTTCAAAACTCCGCTTTCACCTCAAAACACGGACACGCTTTGATCCATTCTTCCGGTTCAATCTCCCCGTTTCCGTTGCGGTCGGGACTTAAATCCCGATGACCGCACACCCGGCTACCGGGGAAAGTCTCAAGCAATTGATGTACCAGCAGTTTGAGTGCCGCCCGTTGTTCCGGTGTCCGCGTGTCTGCCGGACAACCGTGGGCATCCAAACCGCCTTCGTAGCAGATACCGACACTGTTCGAATTGAATCCTTTCACGTGCGCACCGATACGTTCAATCGGTCGGGTGAGGTGCACTGTTCCATCCTTGCGGATGTAGTAGTGATAACCTGTTCCGTTAAATCCACGCCGACGGTGTTGCATCTCCAAGTCATCCGGGGTGAGAGAACGGTCGGCACGGGTGGCGGAACAGTGGATCACGATCAAATCAATCTTTCTCATCATAGTGCCACTATTTTTCTTATCAGTTGTAAACATTATCTGCACTCTACGAATTAAGCTGCCGGATCCGGAGCTTCACCGCTACCGCCTCCGCTACCTCCACCGGAGTCTCCGCCACCTTCATCACCGGGATCTTCACCATCGGTTTTCTTTTTCTTGGGCGCGTCGAGATCCAGAAACTCGATTTTCTCACCGGCACGGGTAGACGTCAGATTAGGACGGACACTGCTCGAAGGACGGAAATTGATGTTCACCGTCTTGATGTTCTTCATCGTACACTCATCTTTCGTGTCCACTCCCCGCGTGGTAGCGGAAAGGCTGAATACACCAAAATCATGGATATTGACGGATTTACCGTCGAACAGCGCCGTACGCATCGCTTCTACAAGATTAGTCAGCACACTCTGAATGTCACCCAGCGACAGGGAACTTTTCTCTTTCATCGTGTAAGCAAGTTTATCCAGGTCTACACTCTGTCCCTGCGTCACAAGTTGCGGATGATACTTCACCACCCCATCAACCTTTCTCGGGTCTTTACGACCCATTCTTTTAAATGGTATTGCCATGATAAATTAAAAATTGAGAATTAATAATTGAAAAATAAATATTACAGATTGCGGTTGCCGCAATCAATATCGGAAGAGAGGGACGAGCTCTGTTTCTTTTTCTTTCGATACCTCAAAGGTAGTGTATTATAAGGGGATGGAATGACGTACTTTGTCTTACTTTGACCTAGTTTGTCTTACTTTCATTCAGAATGTATTTACTTTTATTCAGAGTGATTTTATTTGACTTATATACTTGGACAAGCAGGAGATTTTCCGTATATTTGGAATACGATAAAATTAATTTTCCGAAGATATGAAAGCAGAAAAAGAAGAGATAGCAGAGGAGCCGTTTGTCATACGTCCGTATTTGAAATCGGAGCTGGCACATTTATATAATCCGTATGTACCGTTGGTGTATGCCATGCGAAAAATGAGGGAGTGGATCAGAAATAACAAGGAATTATATGACGCAATGTATAGCGGCGGCGAAGGAAAAAACGACCACGCTTATAGTGCAAGGCAGGTGCGGCTCATCGTGAGGTATCTTGATGAGCCATGAATCTCTTTAGGGCAAATGCTGATTAGCTATAACGAAAATAAAATTAGCTATAATGAAATCGAGATTAGCTATAATGAAATCAGAATTAGCTATAATGAAATCAAGATTAGCTATAATGAAAACAAAAGCGGTTATGGGAGTATTCTGTCCGATATCTGTTTTATAATGCCAGCCCTGCAACTGTGCCCTGTCGACATTATGATGGGACTCCGTATAATACATGGTATCTTGAGGACAAACAGGCTGTGTGTTTTCTTATTGAATGCTGTTAGTTTTCTTATTTAATAATGTACACGTGCGCAGGCGCGAGAGAATATTCTTTTTATATAGAAAAAGCGTGTAATTGAGGTGGAGGGGTTCCACCTCAATTACACGCTTTTTCCATCAAATAAAATATATAAAGAGAATAAAAAGTATAAGTAAACGATAGAAACAAAATAAAACGTACCTTTGCGTCTTTTTAGACCAACATTTTTTAACACTAATCAAATAACACTTAAAATCATGAGAAAAAAGACATTTTTTCCGAAGGCTTCGTTTACCAGAACAAACAGGCTGTAACACTCGAAAAGGGAGAATTTCCCCAAGTATCCCAGTTTATCACGCAAATGCTTGGCACTGTCAACAATTTGTATACCAACAGAATAGAGGTAAGTCCAGGCGACCGCAAGAAGTTTCTCCTCCCCTTTGTTCATCTCTGTTATGACCATGACTCTGTTTTTAACATTAAAAGCCCCAAATACTTTGCAGAGTTGTTGTTTATGGCTGTTGATTTCAAGAAATCGGATGATTCGGACGAATCATTAAGCGTGGAAGAGATTGATTATGAGATACAAAGAATGAAAAGAACGCTTCTTGAGGATTAACACGAAAGAACCGACTGTTAAAAAACTGCTTTTTGAGTACCAAAAGCAGTTTTTTTATTCTACATGAAAAGCCGTCCTTTGCAGTGTGTTAATATTGACACGACTTACATTCATATCAATAATTAAAATGGAAAATATCTCAATAACGACATACAGGGGATTATCACTCGTATCAGGAAGTATCAGTATCCGGCAAATGTTCGAATTTATCCGGGGAGATGTCTATCGCGACAGAATCCGGAGACTCCGAGAAGCAATGGATGCAGGAGAAACGGTGAAAGCAGACCACATGAAGAAGCAACTGCCCTACTGCACCATCACGGCTACTTACGCCAAGGAAAGGCTGGCTTACAGTCTGGACACGTATCAGGACATCATCACGCTCGACTGTGACGATATGCCGGCAGAAAAGATCCCGGAATTCCGCCAACTAGTGAACGATTGCCCCGACACGCTAGGCAGCTTCGTCAGCCCCCGGATGCACGGGCTGAAGATCTTCGTCTATCTTACCGGCAATGAGGCGGAAACCTTACGCACCGAACTGAACGCATTGGGAACCGTAGACTTCCTCACCCTCGAACGCTACCACCACCGCATATACGCCCTGGCAAGCAGCCAATATGAAAAGCTGCTCAATACCAAAGTAGACACCAGCGGAAGCGACCCGGGACGCGGATTCTTCGTGTCGCACGATCCGGACGCTTTCCTCTCTACCGAACGACTGGAAAACGTGAAGCCGCTGACCGTAAAAGTGACACTGCCCACTGAAGAAGAATGTAAAAACAAGAAACGCAAGAATCCGGGAAAACGATCCCCGCTCCTCCCCGTGCAGGAGAATGCGTCGCCCATCGACCTGCAAGTGCAACTCGACTTCCGCAAGGCGCTGGAGTACACCAAACGCAAAGAACGTCTCGAGATAGGCAACCGGGACAATTTCTTCTATTGTCTCGGCAATCAGTGTTACCACCGCCATATCACGGAAGAGGAAGCCGTCAGTCTGGCACACAGTCATTTCGGCGACCTACCCGACTTCGACCTCGAACTGCCCTTGCACAATGCTTACCAATACACCTCAAAGACCGATCAGGCGGAAGAAGAAAGCCAACAACCGAGAATATGCCAAGTCATCAAATTTATGGACGAACACTACGAAATCAGGAGAAACGTGGTGAAAGAGCAAATCGAGTTCCGGAAAATAATACCTGATCTCCCTAAAACAGAGCAGCCGCCTTTCAGTACATTGCGCACAAAGGATGTCAACACATTCTATATCAACGCACAGATGAAGAAGATATACAGTTCGCAAGCTAATTTGAAAGCACTGGTAGACTCGGACTATGCAAAGCCGTTCAACCCGTTTATCCATTATTTCACCTCACTCCAGACATGGGACGGGAAAACAGACCACATCGGCCAACTGACAAAAACAGTGAAAGCGGCAGACCAGGCCTTTTTTGAAGACAGCTTCCGCCGCTGGCTGGTGGGAATGGTGGCATGTGCCATCGACGACGAAGCGCAAAACCACCAGTTGATGCTGCTCCACGGCGCACAGGGAAAAGGCAAGAGTACTTTTGTCCGCCATCTCCTCCCACTGGAGCTGAAGGATTATTATCGCAACGGCATGATTAGTCCCGACAACAAAGACCATCTCCTGCAAATGTCGTCCTGCCTGCTCATCAATCTGGATGAGTTTGATACGCTCTCTCCCGCACGCATGCAGGAGCTGAAAAGTCTCATCACGCAAGATGTGATGAACGAACGGAAGGTTTACGACATCCAAAATTATACGTTCATCCGCCGCGCATCATTCATCGCCAGCACCAACAACCCGCACTGTCTGCCGGACATCGGCGAGAACAGGCGCATCCTGTTCAATACGTTGCTGGAAATAGATTATCACACGCCTGTCAACCATCAGGGGATATATGCACAAGCATACGCACTCTACCGGCAGGGGTTTCAATATTGGTATGAGAACCAGGAGATTACGTTTCTCAACAACCGCAATGAGGCGTTCCGCCAAAAAGATCCGTTGGAGGAGAATCTTTTCTTCTATTTCCGGGCAGCCAGACCAAACGATATACAAGCAAAATGGTATCCTGCCTCCCAGCTGCTGTCGATATTGAGCATGAACGGGCGCACACAGGCCAACGCACAGATGAAACAAATGCTGGTCACGGTATTGGAAAACAACCATTTCCACTCACGGAAGACCTCCAACAACATCACGGAATATTGGGTGGTGGAGTATTCGGCCGAAGAGCGCAAAGAAAATTCAATACGCCCGCAGCTTCCGGTGCAGACGGGGTTGGAGTTGTAGTTTTCCCGCGAAATGGCAGTTTTCCCACGGATAGTCGTTTTTCCACAAAATAGCTTTTTCCTCCGGATAGTCGTTTTTGCACGAAATAACAGATAAACGGATAAATTAGTGGCATTAAACGTGTCACTTTCATCCGTTTTTCCGTATATTTGCTCGATATGAATGATGAATAAAGAAAGGAATCGCAATATGATGAAGCAAATACCATACGGATTGACGGATTTCGGTCGCATCCAAAAAGAAAACTATTATTATGTGGATAAGACGATGTTTATCGAAAAGATAGAAATGCAACCGTCTTATCTGTTCCTGATCCGTCCCCGGCGCTTCGGGAAAAGTCTGACGCTGGCGATGCTGGAGGCTTATTATGACGTTCGGTATGCCGACCAGTTCGACGAATTGTTCGGCAATCTGTATATCGGGCAGCATCCTACGCCGATACATAACCAGTTTCTCATCATGAGATTCAATTTCTCGGAGGTGAGCTCGAATATCAATGAGGTGGAGGAATCTTTCCGGTTGCATTGTTGCGGGAAACTGTCCGATTTTGTTTATAGATATGAGCATCTGTTGGGAAAAGACATTTGGAAAGTGCTGGATGAAAAAACACAAGCAGATCCCGGAGCCTTTTTGTCCTCAATCAATACCTATGCCACCCGTAAGGGAGACATCAAAATCTATCTCCTGATTGATGAATACGATAATTTCACGAATACCATTCTTTCTACTTACGGCACGGACTTATATCGAAAAGCGACGCATGGCGAAGGGTATATCCGCAGGTTTTTCAATGTAATCAAAGCCGCCACGACGGGAATGGGTTCTGCCGTCAACCGTTTGTTCATCACAGGAGTAAGCCCGGTGACGATGGACGACGTGACAAGCGGATTCAACATCGGAACGAATATCACCACCGACCCGTGGTTTAACGACCTTGTAGGTTTCAGCGAGAAGGAATTGCGCGAGATGCTGACGTATTATAAGGAACAAGGCGCTCTCCCGATGTCGGTAGACGATGCGGTGACAATGATGAAGCCTAACTATGACAATTATTGCTTCAGTAAAAATAAATTAGCAGATTGTATGTTCAACTCGGACATGGTGCTCTACTGCATGAAGTCATTGATATTGCACGGAGTAAAACCGGACGAGATTGTAGATCCCAATATCCGTACGGACTTTAACAAGCTTGCCTACCTTGTCCGTCTCGACCATGGACTGGGCGAAAACTTCTCCGTCATCAAGGAGATTGCGGAGCAAGGCGAGATAGTGACTGAAATAGTCACCCATTTCTCCGCATTGGAAATGACGGACGTGGGCAACTTCAAATCTCTGCTGTTCTATTTCGGACTGCTTTCTATCAAAGGGGTGGATATGATGGGACGCCCCATCCTGCACATTCCCAATCTGGTGGTTCGCGAACAGCTATTCAATTTCCTGATTCAGGGATATGCCCGTCATGACATCTTCAAGCTCGACGTGAACCGCTTGCGCACTCTGTTTGAAAATATGTCCTTCAAAGGAGACTGGAAACCGTTGTTCGAATTTCTAGCAGAGGCCATTCGGGAGCAGAGCCGGATAAGGGAGTACATAGAAGGGGAAGCTCATATCAAAGGATTCCTCCTCGCCTATCTAAGTATGTTCCGCTATTATCAACTATATCCGGAATATGAAATGAATAAGGGGTTTGCCGATTTCTTCTTTAAGCCCAGTCCGGCGGCACCTGTATCTCCACCGTACACGTATCTATTGGAGGTGAAGTATGCGAAAGCAGGAGCGTCGGAGAAAGAGATACGCGCACTTGCCGATGATGCGCGGGAACAGTTGATTCGCTATAGCAAGGATGAATGTGTGGCAGAAGCTCGTGAGAAAGGGGGATTGAAACTGGCAACGATCGTATGGCGCAGTTGGGAATTGGTGCTGATGGAAGAGGTATCATAAAGTACTTGTCACATCACAAACACCGATTTAGGTATGCACTCACCTCCACATCTGATATTGGGCTAAATAAATAATTTCATCAGAACAGGTGAATGGAATCCTATCTATAAAAATCAGGCGCGGATTACACGAATTGCACGATTTCTTTAAAATCAGAAACGTGTTATCCGTGTAATTCGCGCCTAAGTTTTATACGATGGCTACGACATCCAAGACGGGGAATTACTTATCCCCGTACATCTTCGCTCTCAATTCCTTGATGTGATCGGACGTGATATATTCGTCATACTCCATCATCTTGTCGATGATACCGTTCGGTGTCAGTTCGATGATGCGGTTGGCAACCGTCTGGATAAACTCGTGGTCATGAGAAGAGAAAAGGATGTTTCCCCTGTACGTCTTCAGGTTGTTGTTGAATGCCTGGATAGATTCCAAATCCAAGTGGTTGGTCGGAGTGTCCAGAATCAGACAGTTTGCATTGCGGAGCTGCATACGGGCAATCATACAACGCATCTTCTCACCTCCGGAGAGTACGCTTACTTTCTTCAACACCTCTTCGCCGGAGAAAAGCATACGGCCGAGGAAACCTTTCATATACACTTCGTTTCCTTCGCCAAACTGGCTCAACCAGTCCACCAGGTTGAGGTCGGTATTGAAGAAATCGGTATTATCCAGCGGCAGGTAAGCAGTGGTGATAGTTACCCCCCAGTTGAAGGTACCAGCATCCGGCTTCATGTTTCCGTTGATGATTTCGAAGAACGCAGTCATCGCACGCGGGTTGCGCGACAGGAATACCACTTTGTCACCTTTCTCTACGTTGAAGTTGACGTCGTTGAAAAGCACTACGCCTTCTTCCGTCTTCTTGCTCAATCCGGAAACTTCCAGAATCTGGTTGCCCGGCTCGCGTTCGGGAGTGAAGATAATGCCCGGATACTTACGTGAAGAAGGTTTGATTTCTTCTACGTTCAGTTTCTCCAACATCTTCTTACGGCTCGTGGTCTGCTTGCTCTTCGCTACGTTGGCGCTGAAACGGCGGATAAATTCTTCCAACTCTTTCTTCTTCTCTTCAGCCTTCGCCTTCTGGTTCTGCTGCTGACGAAGAGCCAACTGGCTGGATTCGTACCAGAAACTATAGTTACCGGCAAACATATTGATTTTTCCGTAGTCGATGTCTACGGTGTGCGTACATACAGAATCGAGGAAGTGACGGTCGTGGCTCACTACCAATACGGTATGCTCGAAGTTGGAGAGATACTCTTCCAACCAAGTCACTGTCTCCATATCCAAGTCATTGGTAGGCTCATCGAGCAAGAGGTTGTCCGGATTTCCGTACAATGCCTGCGCCAGCATGACACGCACTTTTTCCTTACCGCTCAACTCACCCATCAATACATAATGCTTATCTTCTTTCACGCCCAGTCCGCTCAACAGCATGGCTGCGTCGCTTTCCGCATTCCATCCGTCCAACTCGGCAAATTTCTCTTCCAACTCGGATACTTTCAGTCCGTCTTCATCTGTAAAATCTTCTTTCGCATACAATTCTTCGCGTTGCTTCATGATGTCCCACAACACAGTATGCCCCATCATCACAGTATCCATAACGGTATAAGAGTCCCACTTAAAGTGGTCCTGGCTCAACACCGAGAGGCGTTCGCCCGGTCCGAGCGCAATGGTACCCGTTGTCGGGTCCAAATCTCCGTAAATCGTACGAAGGAAGGTAGATTTTCCCGCACCGTTAGCACCAATAATACCATAACAATTACCACTCGTAAACTTCAGGTTTACGTCATTAAACAACACTCTTTTACCAAACTGTACCGAAACGTTCGAAACTGTAATCATCTTCTTTATTTACTATTTTACTATTTACTATTTTACTATTTTGCTAGCTACTATTTTACTATTTCGTTAGTTACTATTTTAGTATTAACTATTTTAGCGTGCAAAGTTAGACATTTAAAATGAATTATGAGCTATCTGATATGTGCCAATCTGACATAAAAGTGTTACCTTTGCTGCGTTTTTTGGCAAAACAGCCAACTTGGCAAAGTTTTTGCAGACAAAATCAATGACATCCGGTCAGCCCGGTATGTTTATTGGCGTTATTTTACCAAGTAAGATAACGTGTGTGTTAAATAGTAAATAGTAACTAGTAAAATAGTAAATACCAAGATGGATCCGAAAGAAAAAAAAGTGAAGGAAGAAGAACTGAACGTTGAGGAAACTCAAAACCATGCGGAAGAACAACCGCAAAACGAACAAGCGGAGGACGCCACTCCCCTGACTCATGAAGAAGAGTTGGAAAAAGAACTGGAAAAGGCCCAAGAGGAGATTGAAGAGCAGAAGGATAAATACCTGCGCTTGTCTGCCGAATTTGACAACTACCGGAAACGCACCATGAAGGAAAAGGCCGAACTGATTCTGAACGGTGGCGAAAAGAGCCTTAGCAGCATTCTTCCGGTGGTGGACGACTTCGAACGTGCCATCAAAACAATGGAAACGGCAACAGATGTCAATGCCGTAAAAGAAGGAGTAGAACTGATTTACAATAAATTTATGGCTGTCCTGGCACAAAACGGTGTGAAAGTCATCGAAACAAAAGACCAACCACTGGACACTGATTACCATGAAGCCATCGCGGTAATCCCCGCACCGTCGGAAGCACAGAAAGGTAAGATTCTGGACTGTGTGCAAACGGGATATACACTGAACGACAAAGTGCTCCGCCACGCTAAAGTGGTAGTAGGAGAATGAGGAGATTTATGAATTATGATTTATGATTTATGGCTGCGCTATTGGTCTGCAGAGTAAATCATAAATCATAAATCAGAATTCATAAATCATAAATCTTTTCAATCATAAATCAATAAATGGGCATGGCAGAAAAAAGAGACTATTACGAAATATTGGAGGTGACGAAGACAGCCACAGTAGAAGAAATAAAGAAAGCATACCGTAAGAAAGCAATTCAGTATCACCCCGACAAGAATCCGGGCGACAAGGAGGCTGAAGAGAAATTTAAGGAGGCGGCCGAGGCATACGACGTGTTGAGCAATCCGGAGAAGCGTTCGCGTTACGATCAGTTCGGTCATGCGGGAGTGAGCGGTGCGGCAGGCAATGGCGGTCCGTTCGGTGGTTTCGGTGGCGAGGGAATGTCAATGGATGACATCTTCTCTATGTTTGGCGACATCTTCGGTGGCCGCGGCGGCGGTTTCGGGGGAGGCTTCGGAGGATTCAGCGGATTTGGCGGCGGTGGCGGTTCACAGCAACGCCGGTATCGCGGCAGTGACCTCCGTGTGAAAGTGAAGCTGACATTGAAGGAAATCTCTACCGGAGTAGAAAAGAAATTTAAACTCAAAAAATATGTGCCGTGCGACCAGTGTCATGGCACGGGTGCCGAGGGTGACGGCGGATCGGAGACTTGTCCTACTTGTAAGGGTAGCGGCTCGGTGATTCGTAACCAGCAGACCATTCTGGGCACGATGCAGACTCGCGTCACTTGTTCTACGTGTGGCGGCGAGGGAAAGATTATCAAGAATAAATGTAAGAAGTGTGGTGGCGACGGAATCGTTTACGGCGAGGAAGTGGTAACCGTGAAAATCCCTGCCGGAGTGGCAGAAGGTATGCAGCTCTCTATGGGCGGCAAAGGAAATGCCGGCAAGCACAACGGTGTGGCAGGCGACTTATTGATCCTCGTTGAGGAAGAACCGCATCAGGACTTGATTCGCGACGAAAATGATTTGATTTATAATCTGTTGCTTAGTTTCCCGACGGCTGCGCTGGGCGGTGCTGTAGAAATTCCGACAATCGACGGCAAAGTGAAAGTGAAGATTGATTCGGGTACTCAACCGGGCAAAGTGCTTCGCTTGCGTGGCAAGGGGTTGCCGAATGTAAACGGGTACGGTACGGGAGATTTGCTGGTCAATATCAGTATCTATGTGCCGGAAGCTCTCAACAAGGAAGAAAAGAACACGCTCGAAAAGATGGAAGCTTCGGACAATTTCAAACCTAACACGTCGGTAAAAGAGAAGATTTTCAAGAAATTCAAGAGTTTCTTCGATTAGTCTTTTTGCTATCATATTATCATATATAAGGTATAAGTGGGCTGCAATCTTTTTGTGGCCCACTTTTTTTATGATATTCTCTAAATAGACTCCCTCTCGCACAATCTTTTCATATAGTTTACCTAAATAAGGAGCGACGATATAGGGCTATCCTAAAAAAAATGGCATATATTTGTATAACAAACAAATAGATCGGCATAAAATAATTATCAACACTTTAAAATTCAAATTATAAAAAACGAATTTATCAAAGAAACATTATTTAGTCGCTCCATAAAAAAAACAATAACTGTTTAACTAAACTATATATTTAAAGAATGGCAGAACCTTTTAAAAACATGTTTAACGAGCAATTTTTCGATCTGTTTACGAAAGATTTGAAACTTGTTATCGACGATTTTGATGCTCGCGAGTTTGTATCTCAAGTGATGGACGATGAATGGGAAGGCAGGGAACTTAAACAACGCTGCATGCACATCACAACGGTGCTAAGAAAGTTTTTACCGGCAGATTACAAAGAGGCGATCGCTAAGATACTTGAATTGTTGGATCATATAAAAAAGACACGGCCTGATTTCTCGGTGATAGACGACACGAAGTTTGGTTTGACTTTGGAGTATGGGGGGATTCTGGATAATTATGTCGAACAATATGGACTGGACGATTACGAAACTTCTGTCAAGGCGATAGAGAAAATCACGCAGTTCACAAGTTGCGAGTTTGTGGCTCATTCTTTTATTATCAAATATCCGGATCAGATGATGAAACAGATGTTGGTTTGGTCGAAACACGAACATTGGGGAGTCAGGCGGCTTGCGTCAGAAGGTTGTCGTCCGCGTCTTCCCTGGGCGATGGCGTTGCCGAACCTGAAAGAGAATCCTGCGCCTATCATTCCTATTCTGGAAAATCTAAAAAATGATCCGGCAAGATTTGTGCGGTTGAGCGTTGCCAATAATTTGAATGATATCGCGAAAGATAATCCCGAAATCGTCATTGATTTAGTGAAGAAATGGAAGGGAGAATCGAAAGAGGTGGATTGGATTATTAAACACGGTTGCCGGACGCTCTTAAAACAAGGCAATCCGGAGGTGATGGAGTTGTTTGGCTTCAACTCTACTATCAGCAATATCTGTGTGGAGGATTTCCAAATTTCAAGCCCGGAAGTGAAAGTCGGGGATTCGTTGGAGGTTAGTTTTAAACTGTTGAACAAGAACGATCAAACGACCAAGATACGACTCGAATATGGAATCTATTACCAAAAAGCAAATGGAACGTTGACGAAAAAAGTGCATAAAATCAGCGAGAAAGAATATGCCGGGAACTCGACCACGCGAATCACCCGAAAACATTCTTTCCGGGTGGTTACAACGAGGAAGCTCCATCTCGGACTTCATCAAATTGCTATGATTATCAACGGGAATGAATTTGAAAAATATAGTTTTGAGTTGATTGAATAATAACTGCTGTTAATACCCCGGATTCTGCTTCAACTTCGTATTCATCACCCGTATTTTCTCCGGTATAGGGAACACGGTAGTATATCCGTTTCCCTCATCCGGCAATTGCGGACGGCTACTGTAAGCTCTTGTAAACTTCCCGAAGCGAACCAAATCTTGACGTCTCCAACCTTCCCAAGCCAGTTCCAGTTGACGTTCGGCAAGGATATTCTCTAAAGTGGCAGTGCGAGAGGAGGCATTGACGCGGCTACGGACTTCATTCAGTTCTTCATCTCCACTGGCTCCATTGCGCACTTTCGCTTCACTCTTCATCAACAGAGCATCCGCGTAGCGGAACAGTACAATGTCATTCTCCATCAATTTACCGTCTTTTGTGGCAGTCGGGTCGACTTCGTACTTCTTCATACGGGCTCCTGCTGTTTGTTCATACGGGGTATCTGTAATATCCAGAGCTACTTTCCAAGGCAGATACTCCAATACGGTGCCATCATCCAGCTTGATGATGTTTCCTTTCAGGTCGCGCACCACTCCCGCAAAATAGCAAATATCAAAGCGGGGATCTTGTTCGGCTGTTTCATAACCGAAGGTTTGGAGGGCTTCAATAGTTGCACTGGGGCCGTTCTCACCACTTAGGCCGTACGCCTTGGCATGGTTGTAGTGGCGGGAGCGGAATAGATATTGCATTTGATTAGTGTACAAGGTTTTATTCATCGGAATGGTAAAAATATTCTCTATCGATGATTCATTAAAAATGGAGAAATTGGTTTCGTATTTTGGTTCCAATTCGTTGTATCCCAGCACCTTAAGCTGGTCACAGTAGTAGATGACTGTTTCCCACGCATTGAGTTCGTTGCCGTTCACTGTAAACTTTATGTTTTTTCCGTCTGGACGTTGTCCGTCTGTCCAATCATTGTCCGTATAGACTTCGGAATTCAGAGCCAGTTTAGCCAATAGGAAAGTGACTACCGGACGGGTGATACGGCCATAATAAGGACCGGACTGGTTACTGTGCGCATCGCTCAACAGAGGAGCCGCTTCCTGCAATTCCTTGAATACAAACTCAAAAACCGTTTTCCGTTCACTCTGGACAACATCTTTCATTGCCACTGAAGAGGATTGAACCAACGGGATGCGTCCGAACAAATCCATCAGATAATAATAATACATGGCTCGCATGGCCTGCACTTCCGCCCGGTATGCCGGAAGTGCAGCATCGGAATGGGTTTCGGCAAACTTGTCTATCCGTTCGAGCGATTTGTTGCTTAGCATGACGACTTTGTAAAGATATTCCCATGTAGCTTGAATAGCGTCATTCTCTACTCCCCAATCGTGCAGGTAAAGTCCTTGCCAGAAACCGCCATCGTACCAGTCGCCTCCACGGGTGGGGATGATGGCTTCGTCGGAAGTGAAAGTGTTCAGGTCGTAGACTCCCCTACCCGTTCCCTGCAATCCCTGACTGTCGCTATAACCGCCTATGTAAGTATAAAGTGAAGCTACCGCATTGAGATATACTTCCGAGATCGTATTGTAGACATCCTCTTCCGGTAGTTTGTCTTTCGGATTTTCCTGTAAGAACTTATCACAGGAAAATAAGGTCAGACTCGTCACCAGAAAAAATAATAATATTCTTGAAGGGTAGATTATTTGCTTTGAGATCTGCAAAAACTGATT
Source organism: Bacteroides sp. MSK.20.12 (assembly GCF_019052435.1). NCBI lineage: Bacteria > Pseudomonadati > Bacteroidota > Bacteroidia > Bacteroidales > Bacteroidaceae > Bacteroides > Bacteroides sp. MSK.20.12. Next base: position 24,778 of record NZ_JAHQVH010000057.1, read on the forward strand.
TCTATTTTTCATATATCGTTTCATCCTCTCCTCCTCCATTAAAAGTTAATACTCAATCCTAAGGTGTACGTCCGTGCCAACGGATACCCCCGTTTATCGTCCACGCCCAACGTCGAGTTCACCGTGGAACTGTTAATCATGGGCGAAAGTCCCGAATAACCGGAGATGGTTGCCAGATTGTTGACAGTAAATGCTAAGCGCAGGGAACGGACGTATTTCTTTAGTTTCTGCACCTTCTCAATCGGCACGTTCCAGCCCAGCGTCACATAGTCGAAGTTGACGTAATCTCCCTTTTCCAGCCAATAGTCGGTGGCGGTCTGATCCTTGATGTTCTGTTGCGGAGCTTTCTTCATTACGTTGTAGTCGGGGAATATATTCATGTTCATATAGGTCAGGGAAGTTCCGTTGTAGATTTTATGTCCGAAGGCTCCGTTGATCTGCAAAGACAGGTCGAAACGCTTGTAACGGAAACTGATGTTAGATCCCAGAATCGTTTTGGGTACGGCTTGTCCTGCCACGTAGCGGTCTTCACCATCTTCCAGACTGACGCCTCCGCCATTCAGGTCGGCAATGCCATAGGTATATCCACCGTTTCCGTCGGACTCCAGTCCGGTGCTGTGAGGAAGATAGAACACGCCCAACGGTTGCCCCACCATCTGATAAACGATGTGGTTGTAGCCGCCGTGGAAGCCGGCTCCATCAAGGCTGGCAAGACTTTTATATTCGGAAGCGGAAAGCATTTCGCCGTTATACATACCGCTCAATGAAAGCAGTTTGTTGCGCTGAAAGGTGATGTTGGCATTGATATTCAGTTCCATGTCCTTCGTTTTCAAAGGGGTGATACCGATGGCGATTTCCGTACCCCAGTTGCGCATGGAGCCGATATTGGCAAGCAAGGTGTTATAGGTGAAAGGGGGCACGCTTACGTTGTAAAGGTAAAGCATATCCGTGGTGCGGGAGTTGTAATAGTTGGCGGAAAGCAACAGGCGGTTGCCGAATAAAGCGATGTCGAAACCGGTATTAAAGGTGTGTTTCACTTCCCATTTCAGGTCGGGATTCGTATTCCGAAGATCTCCCAAAGATACAATGGCGGAGTTTCCGACGGGGACGACACCGTTCGGCTTGACAAGATTCAGCGTTGTGTATGAGTCAATCCCGCTTTGGTTACCTGCCAGACCGTAACCGATACGGAATTTCAGATTGTCTATCACGGGGAACTGCTTCATAAATTCTTCTTCACTAATCACCCATGCCGCGGACGCAGAGGGGAAAAAGCCCCATTTATGGTTGGCTCCGAATTTGGAGGAAGCATCTGTACGGGCATTCAACGTCAGTACGTAGCGGTCGGCGTATGTATAATTGAAGCGTCCCATGAAAGATGCCAGGCGCGGTTGCTCGTAGTAGGAATTAGTGCCTTCCCACAAACGGAGCGCTCCTGCCTGAAGGTTATTATACCCGAACTTATCGGTGCTGAAATTGCTGACTGTGGTATAATAGCCTGTGTAAGTCTCTTTCTGAAGTTCGGCAAGTGCCAGTACGTCAAAGAAATGCTTTTTCCAGTTTTTCTTATAGGTCAGCATCATGTTTCCCAATAAGGATTCGCGCTTTTTGGTTCCTTTGTATGCCTGACCGTTCGCCCAGACGGAAGTGGGGAGGTATTGCGAATTTTCTACGATATTGTAAGTGTAGGCACCGAACAGGCTTAGTTTCAGTCCTTCCATCAGATCGAAAGTGAGACGGGCGTGCGTACTGATGTGCGAAGTGGCATCATCGTCCTGCACTTCCATCCATGCCAATGGATTGGTGATTTGGCTGGCGGTCGTTATTCCGTCCCACGAATTGGTGACGGGGTCTTTATGATTGGGATAGGTAGGATTGAACGTAGCTGCCGAATAGAACGTTTTTTGATAATCTACCAGGTTATGGTTCTTCTGAATGGAGCCGAACATTCCCAACTCGCAGTTTAGGAAGCCGTCGAACATTTTCTGATTCATGTTCATATTTGAAGTGAAGTTCTTCATGTCTTCATTCAGAATCACTCCCTGACGATCCATAAAACCGAGGGAAACACGATAACTGGACTCACTGGAACCGCCATAAAAGGCGATGTGATGATTCTGTTGCAGTCCTGTCTGCTCAATCTCTTTCTGGAAATCGGTATTGTTCCCTTTGTCCAGAATGGAAATGCCTCGTTCCGATGCTACACGACGGAATTCATCACCGGACAGCATTTTCAAATTCTTGTAGACGGTGGAAATCCCGAAGCTACCGTTGTAAGCTACCTGTGTCCTGCCGCTCATCCCTTTTTTGGTGGTGACTTCTATCACACCGGATGCACCTCGCGAACCGTACTGTGCGGTTTCGGAAGCGTCTTTCAGAATGGTAAAACTCTCAATATCCGTAGGGTAAATGGAGGTAAGCATACTCAAGTCGCCAAATACTCCGTCGACGATAATCAAAGGGTCGTTGCCGCTGGTCAGTGAGGTAGTTCCCCGCAGGCGCACCGCATCCAGAGCCGCCGGTCCGTTGGAGCCCCGCTGGATGGTCAATCCCGGCACACGTCCACGGATTGCTTCCAAAGGGTTCGTTATCTGGTCTTTGTTCATCTGTGTCTCCGTGATTTTCTCTACGGAACCGGACAGGGTTTTCAAACTTCCGGTGGCATATCCTACGGTAATCAATGAGTCTATGGGCGCGACGGGAATCTTCTGTGCCAACGTGCCCTCGCACGGGATTACCAGAAGAAGAAGGCTATAGAAAATGAGTCTAGCGTGTTGTACCATATTCTTAGTTTTTAAGGTAATAATACAAATATAACAAAAAAAGAGGGAATCTGGTTGAGTAGATTCCCTCTTTTATTTAAATGATATTGACAGGTTGAAATCAACAAGTCCGGATGATACGGATTACACGGTTGCTTTAGGCCGGAATAATCCTAAAAAAGCGCATCATACGTATTATCCTTATGCCTTCAATATTTATTTCACAATAATCTCATCCGTAAATATCCAGCCTCCGAATTCACTTCCGGCCTGTGCCTGATAGCGTACGTATCTTCCTTTGGCTTCGCCCTGCCATGAAATATCCGTAAAGCGGATGGGTGTTTCTTTGCTCACTTTAAAGTGTTGTTTGCGCAACTCGGTGAAATGGGTTCCGTCATCGGAAATGGAAATCACCACAGTCTCCGGCAGGAATACTTCCGCGCCTACCACCTGCATAAAGGCGGCAGTGACGGAATGGATGGAGGTTTCTTTTTCCATATCAATCGTCACATCGAGGCGATTGTCCGAGATGAATCCTTGCCACGAGCCATCACCATAGGTCCAATCGCCACGTATGCCGTCCGTCAGAGCAGTGTTTCCCTGTGCCGGATAATGGGAGCTGTAAGGTGAATTATAAATCACCTTTTTACCCAATGCCAAATGGCTGACCGGTTGAAGCGACTCGGGACGGCTGCCGATTTCTTTTTTCAAATCGAAAGGATGGTATCCTTTTGCCTGCAAATCGGTCACTGCCGACAATGCACGGGTATGGAAATCCGGCCATGACTTACGTTCCGGAGCCGACCAAGCTGTTTCCGCCAATGCCAGGATTCGGGGGTAAATCATATACTCCACGTGTTCGGGAGTGGGAATGTATTCCACCCATAGGTTGCCCTGCACACCGTAGACCAACTTCGCCTGTTCCGCAGTTAAAGAAGCGGGAACGGGATTGTAAGAATATACTTTCTTCAACGGCAGGTATCCACCGATGGCTTCCGGCTGCGAATATGGGGCATCCTGATAACTGTCCAGATAGCAGTAGGCACCCGGCGTCATGATGGCACGATGGCCGGAGGTTACGGCAGCGATGCCACCCTCTTCTCCACGCCATGACATGACGGTTGCGTTGGGGGCAATGCCTCCTTGCAGAATCTCGTCCCATCCCAGCAGATGACGTCCATGATTGTTCAGGAACTTCTCAATGCGGTGTATCAGGTAGCTTTGCAGCTCGTCTACATTGGCAAGATGCTCGTCTTTCATTCTCTTCTGACATTTCGGACAGGTCTTCCAAGCCGACTTGCCGGCCTCATCGCCACCGATATGAATGTATTCGGAAGGGAAAAGTTCCATGACTTCCGTCAGCACATTTTCCAGAAACGTGAAGGTTTCTTCATTGCCGACACAGAAATCGGAGTTCTTGTAAGGTTCGCCCGAACAGGATAACTGCGGGTAGGCTGCCAGCACTTCTTCCGAATGGGAGGGCATCTCAATCTCGGGAATCACCGTGATATAATGCTGACGGGCATATTCCAAGATTTCACGAATATCATCCTGGGTGTAATAACCGCCGTAAGCTCCGGGAACATCGAAACGGACATATTTACGTCCGCCGTTCCACCATTGCTTCCAGGTGGGATCTGTACGCCAGGCCGCAAATTCGGTCAGCAAAGGGTATTTCTTGATTTCTAACCGCCAGCCTGCCGCATCGGTCAGATGCAGGTGCAGACGGTTGATTTTGTAATACGCCAGTGCGTCTATCTGTTTCTTTATAAACTCTTTGGTAGAAAAGTGGCGGGACACGTCCAGCATCAGTCCACGGTAAGCAAAACGGGGAGTGTCTTCTATCTCGACAGAGGCTATGGAATAGCTGCCTGCCCCCGAAGGTTGTGCCAACTGCAACAGGGTTTGCATACCATAGAATAATCCGGCTCCCGAAGTGGCGCGTATCAGGATTTGTTGCGGAGTAACGGAAAGAGTATAGCTTTCCGGTGATGGCAACTGGTGGTTCTTGGGGGTTATCAATAAGAGAAGCATCTGTTTCCTGTCTTTCTTTCTCGCTTCCTTTAATTGAACAGGTAATGCCTTCAGGTAATTCTCCCAGAGCTTCGCTTCTCCACCTTGTAGGTTTGTATAAAATCTTGTCTTTTCTGACAGTAAAAAAGAGCCCGTCCCCTTCTCCATTTTTAATGGGACAGGTATGACGGACTGTGCCAGAATGGGATGTGCATGAAAGCACATCCCCAGTATACATAAGAAAAGACAAACTTTAGTGTATTCTTTTCTTATATTCATTAATCAATTTTGATTTCGTCTACAAATAAAAATGCGTTTTTGCCTTTTCCACCATGCCATTCCGGAAGCATTTTCTCCGGTGAAGCAATGACTCTCACATATTGGGTAGTCACAGGAGCAAATGTAAGTTGATGGTCAACAACTCCGTCTTTGTCCGTCTCCTTCATTGCCGGATATTCTTCGGAAGCAATCTTTTTGAAAGTCTTTCCATCGTCTGAAACTTCTACGGACAGGTTTCTGGCGTCAAACACCCAGTCGCCCTTTGCTACATTGACAGAGATGGCCACACTCGAAATTTCAGTAGGTTGCTGAAGGTCGATCGTCATGTCCATGTCGTTTCCGTTGAAGGCGATCCAACGGCCTGACCGGTAACTGCTATTTCCTTTCAAACCATCGTTTAACGTGGAAGCTCCTTTGAAGAGGTATTGTTCATTGATAGGTTGATTGGCTACAATCGGCTTCATGCTGGATTTGCTGAAGTCAATCTTCTCTGTCAATGTCTGGCTCTCGCCGGTAGGACGAATGGCTTTGGCGGACAGAGTGGCATTTTCTTTAATTTTCAACACTCCTTCGTAAATGGGAGAAGCAGTAGTGGGTTCTGTGCCGTCCAAAGTGTAGTGGACAGGGGCATTGTCGATAGTAGACAAAGTAACGTCCATCGTTCCTTCTGCCGGATTCGGTTCAAACTCGGCTTGTACGCCGAACGCGTGTTTAGCGTAGTTGTATCCTTCGGCATCATACCACTTAATCAGTTGAGGAAGACGAGACAAGAAGTCGGCATAGTTTTTCTTTTCAGGGCTGGACCACTGAATTTCACACAATGCAGCCCAACGAGGCAATACCATGTACTGCGCGTGAGGGAAGGTAGCGATGTATTCTGTCCAGAGGTTGGCTTGCACACCCTTGATATATTTCTGTTCTTCCGGAGTCAGAGAAGCCGGCATCGGTTCGTAGCTGTACACTCTTTCCAACGGCAGGTAACCACCGATACCAAATGGTTCGTTATCTACGTCTTTAGCTTGGTAATAGTCGAAATACAGGTATGTGTTCGGTGTCATGATGACATCGTGTTTCTGTTTCGCTGCTTCGATACCGCCCTTTTCACCACGCCATGACATAACAGTAGCGTTTGGAGCAAGTCCGCCTTCGAGGATTTCATCCCAACCGATAATCTGACGTCCGTGGTCGTTGAGGAATTTCTCGATATGGTTGATAACGAAGCTCTGCAGACGTTCTTCCTTGCTATGCTTATCATCCGACTTCAAGCCCAGCGCCTTGATACGTGCCTGGCATTTCGGACATTTTTCCCAACGTACTTTCGGACATTCGTCACCACCTACATGAATATATTCTGAAGGGAAGATTTCAATCAGTTCGCTATATACATCTTCGAGGAATTTCAAGACTTGATCGTTTCCGGCACAAAGCACATCTTCTGATACTCCCCATTGTCTCCATACTTCGTACGGGCCACCGGTGCATCCCAATTCGGGGTAAGCGGCAAGGGCAGCTTGCATGTGTCCCGGAAGGTCGATTTCGGGAATAACTGTGATATAACGTTCGGCAGCATACGCTACTATTTCTTTCGCCTGCTCCTGAGTATAGAAGCCACCGTAAGGTTTGCCGTCGTATTCACCGGAGTTACGTCCGATGACTGTTTCTGTTCTCTTGGAACCTATTTCTGTCAGCTTCGGATATTTCTTGATTTCCAGACGCCAACCTTGGTCTTCGGTAATATGCCAGTGAAAACGATTCATATTGTGTAAAGCCATCATATCAATATAAGTTTTCACTTCATCTACTGTAAAGAAATGACGGCTGGTATCGAAGTGTGCACCACGATAGCCAAAGCGGGGAGCGTCATTGATTTCTACAGCGGGCATGGAAATGTCTGCGCCGACAGCCACAGGCAATGATTTGCGCAGGGACTGGATGCCATAGAATACACCGGCCTCGGTAGGACCGGCAATCGTGATTCCGTCACCGGTTACTTTCAACTGATAGGATTCCGGATTTTCGTTTGCCGTGCCCAATGTCAGTACGATTGCATTCTTACCTTCCGTTCCGGCTTCGATAGCGAAATCTTTTCCGGTAGCGGTTTTCAGATAGTCGGCTAGAAATTGTGCGTTGCGCTGCATCTTCTCGTTTCCTTCCGGATAGAGGATTTTCACACCGCTCTTCAGAATGAAGGGATTTCCTTGAGCTGTTACAATTTCTTGTGGCATGGGGATGATCTGGTAGTTGGCTTCCTGTTGCGCCGATTGGCAAGAGGCAAAAAGTCCTGCTAGTGCCAGACATCCGGTTAACTTTAAGAGTTGTTTCATAAACTAAAAAATTAAGTGTTAAGTTATTAATAAATTAATTATAGGTTTCACGAATATGTTTGATTGTCAAAGGGATCTCCTCTCCTTTCTTTATTTGGGGAGAAGTGATAACAACTGTCTTACGCTCTCCGGGAAGGAGGTCGAAAAAGTTGTCACTGAAACGGGCTCCCTGCAAAGGGATTTCAATAAAGACGTCTTTTGCAAGAGCGGGAGAAAGCAGAGTCAATTCGCACACGCCGTCTTTCTGTTTTATCTTGCAGGAAACGGTTGTCTTGGGCAGAAGCAGGTCTTTCGTCTTTCTAAAGAAGTAGACTGTTTCGGCTACCGTATGCCCGGATTTGTCTTTCAAGGTCAGTTGCATGAAGCAATGGCGCAGGTCATCCGCAAGCGGGCGCTTTGCAGGAAAAAACAAAGTGGTGAGCGAAGTGCGATATACACATTGGGAAGTGTTGGCCGGAAGAGTCAAAGAAGGAAGGACAACCGTTCTTCCGACTTTCTTTCCTGCAAAATTCGTCAGTCTCATTTCCAGCGTCAGTTTCTCCCGGGTGTCAAGATGATCGGAAAGCAGGTAAACACACAGGTTGTCACCTTCCAGCAAAGGGTTGATATGAACGGGAGCAAATGCACGCTTTGCCTGATAATGCAAGGCTTTCCAGTTACCGTAGTAATCAATACCCGACCATGACACTACCGGCCAACTGTCATTCAATTGCCAATATAATGTACCCATACAATAGGGACGATTGCGGCGGTGCGCTTCCAGACCGTGACGTATGCCATGTCCCTGCAATACTAGTCCGACATAGACAAAGTCTTCAAATTTTTCGGGAATGATATAGTCACGTTCCATATAGGTGCGAATCAGGGCATTGCCGATGCTGCTTTTCTGATGGGCATTCATCACCTCCGATTCGATTTGATAATCTTCAGGAGCCGCAAAGGTGGCAATAGTCTTCATCTCCGGGAAGGACTGGAAACCGAATTCGCTCATGAAACGAGGGAGGTCTGCATCTAGTGATTCGAAAGTTTTCCGCCCATACCATACTCCCCAGTTGTGGCTGTCTCCTATCCCCCATGATTCGGGGCGTCCCCAATTGGCTAAATATGGGGAGCTGTGTATATAAAAACGGTCGGCATCCAGCTCTTTTACCTTGGTAGGAAGGAGTTGGCGGAACAGTTTGTCATAGCCTTGGAACATTTCCTGATAGATTTCCGACGTGAATTTCTTGTCGAATCCCCAATATTTCAAGGCTTCCAGTATTTCATTATTGCCACACCACATCGCCAGGGAAGCATGATTGCGAAGACGGCGAATGTTGTAGCAGGCTTCTGCTTCTACTCTTTTCAGGAAGGTTGGGTCGGACGGATAGGGAGTGCAGGCAAACATAAAGTCCTGCCATATCAGTATTCCGTTTTCATCTGCCAGGTCATAGAAACGGTCGTCTTCGTAGGTTCCGCCTCCCCACACACGAATGACATTCATGTTGGCTTCTTTGATGTCCCTAAATAAGGTTTGGTAGCGTTCGGTAGTGACGTTAGTCAATAGAGCATCCTGGGGAATGTAATTGGCTCCTTTGGCAAACATCGGAACGCCGTTTACTTCAAAATAGAAGGATTCTCCGTCCTGATCTTTTTCATTGACGAGGCGAACGGTGCGCAGTCCTATCCGGTGGGATTGTTGGGCTACGACTTTATCTTCTACGATTATTTGAGCGGAGAAATCATACAAAGCGGGCTTTCCCCAGCCATTCGGCATCCAACGTACCGGCGACAGCACTTCGGAAGGAATAGATATATGATTGATTCCGGGCTGTAGGGTGATTGCCTGGCTAATGCCTTTTTCTGTGTTTCCTTCGAAGGAGGTATTGATTCTCACCTCTGCTTGAAGTGCTTGAGGGAGGATATTATTTATTTCCAATTCATTGGATAGTTTTGCCTGCTGGTCGGTCAACGAGAGTTGCTTTACGTGGTAGTCGCTGATAGAGGCTGCGTCGTAAAAACGGATGGTCACCGGACGCCAGATACCACTAGTCACCATGCGGATTCCCCAGTCCCAACCATAACTGTAAGGGGCTTTACGGGAGAATACGCTTACATGTTTTTCGTGATGGTCGTTGTCTGCCGGATAGTTGAATCCGTTAGAGTTATATTGAGGCATTGTCTGCCGGATGGGTGAATGAAAATAAATGTGAAGAAGGTTTTCTCCGAGACGGAGTTGTGACTTGACGGGTATCGTATAGCCGACGAACATGTTATCGGCTTTCAACAACAGTGCTCCGTTGAGGTATACATCGGCGTATGTATCAAGACCTTCAAAGACTAATTGGGCGTCGTCCCGTTTCAGTTGCTCGGGGGTAACTGTAAAAGCAGTCCGATACTCCCAGTCTTCATTTTCCACCCACTGAATCTTCTGTTCATTGATACCGTAAAAAGGATCGGGAATTTGTTTATGATAGATAAGATCCTGATGAACGGTGCCGGGAACCTGTGCCGGTCGCCATAGCTCCGTGCCTGCCTGGGAAAATTCCCAACCTGCATTTAAAACCACAACTTCGGAATTGTCATTGCTCTGCGCATATGCCATACTGCAACAGCATAGTAGTCCACATGCTATTTGAGTCTTTTTTCCGATTAAATTAATCATCATAGTGGGGGCATTAGATATTAACGGTTTCAAAGATATTACTTTTTCAGCAAATTTCACTGATAATTTAACAAAATATGTTGTTTTAGCGTGAGCTGTCCAGAAAGCCACAATTAAATCGCCTAAAATTTCAGCTTATAATTAGTTAAATAAAGAGTAGTATTCTGTCCTCAAATGTATGCTAAAATGGCGTTTTTTTTATTATAACGATATTCTTTTTCATTATAGCTAAATCTTTCTACCTATAAATCGTAAGCATAGATTTAAATCTTCGGACTTTCGGGACAGACTCTTTATTCCTTTATTATATCTGTCAATTTTATCGCTTGAAAGGTTATATGTGCGACGCTACTCTCATATAGTATACCAATTGTCTCTTTATCAATCATTGTCAGACAACTATACCCCCATCCTTCTGCCTCGTCGAGCATTAATTGATGTTCCGGCAACCAGGTAAGTCCTTTGTCCAGACTTGCTTTTATTGTTATATGATTACGTCCTTTGGTCGTATTCGGGTTCGAAAACAGCAGGATATCTTTATTTAATATGTTGTCTTTGGCATCTACATGAATCAGACTGGCCATGCATACCGGTTCCTGAAGTGCTTGGCGGGAAGATGGGTGTTCTGTCCATGTTTCTCCCAAATCTTTCGTTATGGCAATAGCCCGGCTTCCTCCTCTATTATCACGCATATTCAGCATCAATACTCCCGGTTCTATTTCCGCCACTTGCGCTTCCGTTGTATTGGTTCGTGCCATATTGTGCATTTTCCATGTTTTCCCCCGGTCTTTACTATACATGATTCCTGCATTCGGAACACGGGTAGAGTCTATAAATTGCGTTGGAAATACCAATGTGCCATCACTCATCGTTATTCCACGTCCGGGACCTTGAAGCAGGAAGTACCAGGAAGGATCTTTCATCTGCTCTGTTATATTGATAGGCTTCGACCAGGTTTTACCATCGTCTGTGCTTTTTGCCAATACCAACTGTGCCGTATGATTCAGATCCATTCCCGGATGGGAACTCCACCAGGCGCGTTGATTACCCATACCATGTGTCCATGCGGCAACCACCCAGACGGTATTCGTCTTAGTATCTACTAAAATAGAAGGGTCTCCTACCCCATTCTGTGCTTTAGGCAGACCACCATACTCGCCAAATGAAAGCGGAAGACGCATCTTCTCCCAATTCTTTCCTCCATCGATGCTACGGCTCAAACCCACGTCAACATATTCCTGTAAATCGACACTACTGTTGTATCGAACATCATACACGCCTAATAAGGTTCCTTTATTGGTAGTCACCAACCCGGGAATACGGAAAGAAGCAGAACCGTCATCACCGGCATGACGAACTCCAACTGCCATCCGGTGAACAATATTCTTTGGAGAAATAGATTTACAACATAGTTCTTTCCCATCTACTTTAACGGCACATAAGTCAGAGAGTATCTTAGTCTGCAAAGAGGCATCTTTTTTCATCTGCAAACTGATCCAAAAATAATTTACACCCGGAAATAAATTGTAATTACCTTTTAATACTACTTTTTCTGATGATCCCACCTCTGCACATTTGATCGAATAGGAAGGAATAGCCGCCAATGTCCCACCCGGACGGTGGCTGGATATGTACTCTACTGGAGCAAAGCGATTTTTGTCTTTGTCCTGCAACGCCTCTGTTCCTCCATAATAGAGTTTGATTGCCTGAATATCAGTCAGATTCGTACTTTTACTAAAATCTAAAATGATTTCATCGAGCTTCTTGCTTTCTTTTGCATCCAAACGAAGATAGAACAGAACATTGTCTTGCCGCTCTATCAAAACCGGGATTTGTGTTTCATGGATAAATACTGTGTCTGAAGCTTTTACGTCAAAAGAATATCCTAAGAGGATAAGGAAAAGTAAATAATAAATTCTTCTCATAATGGGGGTATTAGTTAGTTTAACGCGATAAAGATAAAACTTTTCTACTATAATACAGTAAACTTTGATTTTACCAAGTTCTGGTAGGACTAGTCAATACTTTGACCACCGTTCTGGCTCTTG
>NZ_JAHQVH010000006.1:0-182769 GCF_019052435.1 Bacteroides sp. MSK.20.12
TTTACTTTCTTTCCAATTCTTGCAAATATTTGCAAGAATTGGAAAGAAAGTAAATATGAGTTTCAGAAATATTTCCTGAAAAGTATATAATCAATAAGGATCATTTTAGAATTATCAGATCTCCATCCACAAATCCAACTGCTATATGTTCGACTTTGAAAAGTCTTAAATCAGGAAGTTCTTTGATTAGAGCTTTAAGAGTAGCTGTGACAATCTCTAATACTTCTTCCCATTCTAGATCATCTGAAATTTTAAAATCAGGACAACTCCGTTGAGTAGGTTCAAAATCTTCATCACATGCCCAATCTTCGTCTTCTTCATCAAACCAAGTAGCTCCAACCAATTCTAAACCATATGGTTCATAAAGATTGAAGCTCAAAGCCACAATATCGGAAGGTAGTTCTTCTGTTTTATCAATATTGATAATCCATTTCTTTATAATTTCCTTTAAATCATTTGTTTGAGTGCTCATTTCTCTTTCAATTAAAAATTAATATTTTATTCCTTTAGTCAATAAGAGACTTATTGTTTCCTTATCCATTCAATGATATCTTTCAAGACTTCCGGATTGATTGTTTCTTCCAACTGCCCGTATTCGGCCAATGTTCCTTTTTTGCAAGTCTGAAACAGGTGATTTAAGTTCGGATAGGCTTTGACTGTTACATTTTTGTTTCCATTTCCGGTGATTCTTTCCTGGATGGCAGCAAGATTCATGGTGGCATCCACTTGAATATCCTTTTCTCCGTTCAGAGCCAGAACCGGACATTTTAGTTTCTTCAAATCCTGGGCCGGGTCATATCTCATAAAATGAAGATACCACGGAGAAGTCATCGAACTGATTTGTGCGGATAGTTGCTGGATGGTATTCAGGTCTTTCAATTGTTCGGGAGACATTGTTTTTGTAACGTCTGCATACAGTTCTTTCTGCAACTCTTCGGGAGTTTTGTCTGTTTGTTGCAGTATGGCATATCTGTTCCGTATTGAAGGCTTCATCCCTTGCCAGACGGCATCCGGCATTCCCTGGGATTTAGAGATTAACTCTACCTGCTTCAGCATCAGACTGTCGCCTCTCACGCCGGCTCCTGCCAATGAAACGACAAATGCAATGGAAGGGTCTTTGGCAGCGACGATGAATGCAATGATTCCGCCTGCGCTATGTCCGATAATTCCGATTTTCTTTGCATTTATTTCTTTTCTGCTGCGCAGGTAATTCACTATTGCTTCCGTATCTGTGGCAAAATCCTCATTGGTAGCTGTTGCGTGAGTACCTTGTGAAGCGGCAGTGCCCCTGTCATCACATCTAAGCACAGCAATTCCATTTCGGGTCAGATAATCGGCGATGACAAAGAAAGGTTTATGTCCCATGATTTCTTCATCCCGGTTCTGCGCACCGCTTCCCGTCACCATTACTACTGCCGGAAATTTAGTTCCTTTTTCGGGAAGAGTCAATGTTCCGGCAAGGTTAATTCCATCCCGTTCATTCCTCACGGTGACTTCTTCACTTCTGTAAGGGAAAGGCGGTTGAGGCTCCTGCGGACGTTTGGGGCGGCTGGCTTCTCCCTTTTTCAAATTCAACGGAAGGGGCATCCCTTGCGTAAATGTTCCGTTGATTGTGTTATCACTGTTCAGCTTTCCTTTGTACGAAGCATGAATCATAGGTATCTGGATAATTAAAGTAGAATCATTGAAAGAAGTGGTCTGTGTCTTGATACCGTTGGCTCCCTGGTCGGGACTGTCCAGTGTGGTCACATAAGCGCCTTGTTCCGTTTGACTGATGTGGAATACAATAGTCAGCGAACCGGTGGGAAGGGAAAGTTTTCCATGCCAAGTTCCCGAAATATCTTGGGCGGATAAGGAAGAGGATAAAGCCAGTCCTGCCAGTAAGAAGACGAGAGCTCTCATTTTTGTTTTAAATACTGCTGTTTTCATTTTATAGTGATGATGATTGGGGAATTAGAGTTCAGTCTTTACATAATATTCGAAATACTTACATTCGTGTACGGCCTCCTTGAAGAACTGTGTGTCGCTATATGATTTTTTCAATTGGCGGAAATAGCTGTCCACTTTCTTTTCGTCATCCGACCTGCTGAAATCAGAATTAAGGATATTGTTCCAGTTACTCCACCAGTTTTGGGCATAAAGATCCATTGTACAGGAAGAGGCCATGAACAGTGCGCGTGCTTTATATTCGCGGTCGGTGAAGTAGGTGGCAGCTTGTTCATACAGAGCGAGGGCGTTCTCCATATTATCGACTATCATATATTCCTGGGTGAAGTCTCTGTAATTATACTCTTTGCTGTAATCAGGAATGGAGTTTGGGCCTGTTGTGCCGTATGAGACGTATGCAGACCAATAGTAGGAGTTGTCTGTGAAGTATGCAGGAATATTTCTGTAATAACCGGTAGGAGATATGTTATAATAATAGTTGGCCAGCATATAGGCAGCCCGTGCGCCTTTTTCCGTCATCATCTGGCTTTCCTTTTCCAGTTGCATCAAGGCGGCGGTCAATGTAGCCTTATTGTGTTCTTTGTTCAGATAGGGATACTGTTCGTACATTACGTCCGTTAGTTGCGAAGCGGCAGGAACGCTGAATAGTCTTTTGAATCCATTGCTGAATATCAACGGGGAGATTTCCGAATAGCCGTTGAAGTCATCCGAGGAGATACCCGTAGGGATATATTTCTCTGTTTCATAATCGTATTTATAGTGAGTGAGGCTATAGGATTCCGGAACTTTGGCAAACCATTTTGCTGCCTCTGCAAAGTTATTCATGCGTAGGTAATAAGTTCCTTTCAGTTCGTAAAGCTGGGTCAATAGCGTCTGGTCATTCTCTTTCCCGGCATTTGCCAGAAGCGAATTGATAATATCCGGGTCCGGATTCTGCCGCAGGTTCTCTATGCGGTTGTGGGTAAGGAATGCTTTGCCGTAGTCTTTCTGCATTTTATAAAGATGACCGACAATTTCGTTGATAAAGTCCTCATCGGCATGGCTTGTTTGCAGGTATTGCCGGATGTTTTTTTCTTCATCTTCACCGATAAACTTCAGTTGTGCCAGGTAAAGACTGAATTGGGTACGGCTTTTTTGTTTCAGCAATTCGGGCTTCGTGGTCTGGAGGGAGTCGATGAATGTGGCTGCCTGCCGGTAATCTTTGCAGAGGAAAGACATATGTGCATGGTAGAGAGCCCAAAAGTCTTTGTCGCCCACTTTGGGGTGATTCATTACCGCTTTGATTATCTGCTGTGCACGCTCATATTCTGCAAGTACTTTTCCGGAAGGTTGCATGAATGAACTTGTGTCGTCGGTGGCATCCGAATGACTGTAGCGCGTCAGAATATCCCTTTCCATCTTGTTGATATACCGGATGGCGAGCAGCTTGATATAGGGTGATTCAGGATATATATTCAGGATGTTTTCCACTTCTTCCAGTTCATTGGAGAACGTATTATAACCCCGGAGTGCATACATGGCTGCTTTCTCCCGATTGTCTTTACACCAGGACATTGCTTCGTGCCAGTCTATTTCGTTTTGTATTTTGAAGCTGGTATAGGCTGTTTTTTTCCTGTTATCCGAATGGTCGAACACACGGGAGTAGAGGTAGTTGGCATTTGCCAGTTTACCTATGTTATAGAGAGCACCGGCTGTCTGTTCGAGGGCGGCGTAGTAGATGTAATGTTCCTGTTTGAGAGGTTTCACGTATAGGTTGTACATTCGGATAGCTTCGTTGTTCTTATTTCGCATATAGTGTGCCAGGCGTACGAGTTGGTAGCCGTACCTTAGTTTCAGTTCATCGTATGGGCAGTTCCGGTAGAGTTCCAGTCCTTTGTCTTTGTAGTGGGTGTATGTTTCTTCAGAGGGGGAGGAGGTGCGTTTCATTTCCCACCAGTCGCCGTTATTCGATAGTTGGGCGTATGGCTCCAGTTCTTTCGCATATTGCAGGTAGGTAAGGGTATGCTTTCCTGCATCTGTCTTGTTCAGGGCGGTGATGTATGGGGAAGAAGGTTGCTTCAACGACTGGTAGGAAGCGGTGTAAAGCAATGCTTTGAACTGCTCTTCATTCATGTCCTGAAGGGTTTTGTTCTTCTTGAAGAATGTCATCCATGCGTTTATATTTTCGTCGGGCTGCTGTTGTTTCCCGTCCGGGTCCATGTCTTCTCCGTAGAATGCATCATCCGTCGTCAGGAGGAAAGGTTGCAGGCCTTTGTTCTCGAGAAGAAGCTGGTCGAAAAGGTTATAGTAGTTCATATAATCGTAAAAATCGCCTCCGCATCCGTTGACGTAGGAGTGGAAGGGGAGTACGGTTATGGCAAGTGTGGCGATAAAGCGTTTCAGATGTTTCATGAGAAAGTGTTTATGATGTTGATTAATTGTTCGGTAGAATATTGCTTGATAATCTCTTTGTCCAGGTGGTAGAAAATGATTTCCCTGTTTTCCTTTCGTAGTTTTTTGCGCAGGAGTTTGGCCGCTTCGAGCAGTGTTTCCGGGCTGACTTCTTCTACTTTAAGTTCGTAGTCTTTATTCACCCATACTCCGTTTATATAGTGCGATTGGAGTATGGAGTAAATATCGTCTTTCGTTGGTTGGTAATAGTCGGGGCGTGCGTCGATGGTAGCTTTGCGGACTCCGTTTATCAGTTTAATCTGTCCGAACGGATTTCTCACGATTCCCCAGCTGTAGAGCGGCAGTGCGATGTCCAGATGCAGCGGATAGGAACCGATCTTTTCGATGTATGAAGCAGCGTCTTTATTGTTTAATATGGTATTTTTATTCTCGAAATCCGTAGGTTCGGATGAAGCGTAGTACATCAGTGTTCCCTTATCGACGGGAGGTATTCCGGTTTTGTCTTTGAACTTGATCTGATGGAGGCGGATGGTGCAGCTTATCGGGACTCCTTTCCTTAGTTTCCGGATATGATTCAGAAAGTTGAAATAGTTTTCTTTTGTCTTTTCCGTCCAGTCGCAGTCGAACTGATATTCGGTCGGGAGCTTGTTGAAATGCAAACGGTATAAGGTGTCTATCCGGTCGGCACAGTTGCGGGCAAGCTTCTCTATATCAGCGGCAGTACATTGCCGGATTGCCTTGTTGGTGATAAATATAACGGGGACTACCTCTTGCCGAAAACCGGGACTACCCAAAGAAAACGAAGGCGAATAGTCTGCCGTAGGGAATACCCCGTTTCCTTTGTTGTCTACATCGAACATGCGGGCATATATCTTTTTGGCTCCGAGTGTATTCAGGTAGGCAGTATCTGCATCTTGTACGTCTAATTTGCTTTTCCATATATAAAATGCGGGAGTATTGGTATGTTCATTGGTGCATCCGGACAGGCAGATGAGTAAAATAGCCAGTTGTAGTAGTCGAGTCTGCATATATTATCGGGTATCTTGGCTCATTAAATTGTATTCCGCAAGAGAGGTAACCAAGATATTGCGAACAAAGTTATGAAAAAAAATGCTTTTGCAATCGAAATATGGAAGTAATTTGTCTACTGTTTGTAAACTCACATAAGGCTCTTGATTGATATATATGCTACATCCGATTCATAAGAATAGTTGCAGGATGGACATTTCTCCCCATTATTAAACATTTGTTCTACATAAATAAATAAGTGGTGGCTAAATTTGCATCGTTATTAACTACATAATATTATGAAAAAGATAATCTATCTAGTTCCTACGTTGTCTTTAGTAGGTTGTACCTCACAGCACGTAGAAGAAAAGCCGAATGTGATTGTGATTCTT
Source organism: Bacteroides sp. MSK.20.12 (assembly GCF_019052435.1). Classification (NCBI taxonomy): domain Bacteria; kingdom Pseudomonadati; phylum Bacteroidota; class Bacteroidia; order Bacteroidales; family Bacteroidaceae; genus Bacteroides; species Bacteroides sp. MSK.20.12. Next base: position 5,739 of record NZ_JAHQVH010000006.1, read on the forward strand.
GCCGATGATCTGGGATTTGGTGATGTCAGCGCTTACGGCTCTACTACGATTCATACTCCGAATATCGACAGTCTGGCTCATGGCGGAGTTTGTTTCATGAACGGATATGCCACTTCGGCAACTTCCACTCCCAGTCGTTACGCTTTGATGACCGGAATGTATCCGTGGAAAAATAAGGATGCAAAAATCCTGCCGGGAGATGCTCCTCTTATCATTAATGAAAATCAGTTTACCTTACCGAAGATGATGCAGCAATGCGGTTATGTGACCGGAGCTATCGGAAAGTGGCATTTGGGGATGGGAGACGGCAATGTCAACTGGAACGAAACCGTCAAACCGGGTGCCAAAGAAATCGGTTTCGACTACTCTTGCCTGATTGCAGCAACCAACGACCGTGTCCCGACGGTTTACGTGGAAAACGGCGATGTAGTAGGACTCGATCCGGCCGATCCCATCGAAGTGAGTTACGAGCATAATTTTGAAGGCGAACCGACTGCCATTTCTCATCCGGAGATGCTGAAAATGCAGTGGGCACACGGACACAATAACTCTATAGTAAACGGAATTCCCCGTATCGGATATATGAAAGGCGGTCAGAAAGCCCGTTGGAAAGACGAGGATATGGCCGACTATTTTGTAGATAAGGTAAAGAACTTTGTGACTGAACACAAAAATGCTCCTTTCTTCCTGTATTATGGCTTGCACGAACCTCACGTACCTCGTGCTCCCCACCAGCGATTTGTGGGCAAAACAACGATGGGGCCTCGTGGCGATGCCATCGTTGAGGCAGACTGGTGTGTCGGCGAACTGCTTGCCCACTTGAAGAAAGAAGGATTGTTGGAAAAGACACTGATTATCTTCTCCAGTGATAACGGGCCGGTTCTGAATGACGGTTACAAAGACGGAGCTCCCGAATTGGCAGGCGATCACCTTCCTGCAGGAGGTCTGCGCGGAGGTAAATATAGTTTGTTCGACGGTGGTACGCATATTCCTTTGTTTGTTTATTGGAAAGGAAAGATTCAGCCGGTTGTGTCTGATGCACTGGTTTGCCAGGTAGATATTCTCGCTTCTCTGGGTTCGATGATACATGCCGATTTGCCGGAAGGTTTGGATAGTCGGAACTATCTGGATGCTTTCTTCGGAAAAGAGCAGACTGCCCGCAAGGATGTAGTGCTGGAAGCGCAAGGACGTATGGCTTATCGTTCGGGCGACTGGATTATGATGCCTCCTTATAAAGGTTCCGAACGAAACCTGACCGGAAATGAATTGGGTAATCTGGGTGAATACGGATTATTTAATGTAAAAGCCGACCGGACTCAACAACAGAATATGGCGGCACAACAGCCCGAACTTCTGGACTCCCTGAAGCAGAATTTCTTTGCTGAAGTGGACGGTTATTATCGCAGCGAAGTAGAAGAAGAACCATTAAAATAAGGTCAAATGTTTATTCTGAACATAAATCCCGTTGATAAAACAATCGTTCTATTCTACCGGGATTTATTTCTCTACCTTTGTTCTGTTCGATGTCGGACAATTAACCTTGAAGTATGTATATGAAAATGAAAGCTTTTTTAATGTTTGTATTGCTGTTCTTATGTTCGATGGGAACAAAGGCGCAGGATTTGGGGGCGAACTATAATGAAAATATAGATTACCCGATTACGGAAATAGAGATGTTGAAACAGTCGAAAGTGAGTTGGGTGAGAGGATTTGTCAATATCCCCAATCTGTTTCTTCAGAATGAAAACGGGAAGATTGTTGGTGTGAAAGAAAATGCCATCAGGACACATATTCCTACATTGAAATTTATTCAGGCCAAGAAAGCGTTGGGCGACCGTGTGAAATTTATATTGAGCCTGAAAATACCTTTTGAATTATATACCGACACGGTTCCCAAAGTAGGAACTAAGGAGATGGAGTACATATTTCAGGCAACTGAAGTATTACTGAAAACCTATGATATGGCGAAGAATATTGAAATACTTGTCATGGGTAACGAACCGGAATGGGAGAATGCCTTGGATACCGATCTCTGTCATGCGGACGGTGAGGATTATCGGGCATTTCTGAATGAGTTTGCCAATCGGCTGACTGCCTGGAAACAGGCTAATGGATGGACATTTGATATTTATGCCGGAGCATTGAACCGTGTATCCGAATTGCCGAAGAGCGAAACGGTACCTGCGGTAGTCTCTGTGGTTAATAACAATCCTAATGTTGTAGGGCTCGACTTACACGTTCACGCATTGAAAATCAACCAGGCGGAAGATGATTTCCGTATTATCCGCGATAAATATGGTGTAACAAAGAAACTGATTTGCACGGAATTCTCTATGGTACGTGCTTTAAATCCTCATGTAGCCGACGCACTGGGAGAATGGGGAACCAAGCATGGTTATACGGCCGGGATGAAAATTTACGAATACCTTAATCTGATAGCTGAAAAAGCTAATGCCGGTACACCGGTCAGTGCAACCGAGTTCAAGAGCCTTTTTGAGAGTTATTCCTGGTATCCGAAGAATTGGTATAAAACTTTTTATGAGGTGTTCAAGAAATATGATACGTATGCCATCACCGGACGTTTTAGTGTGGTTCCCGGTGGAGCGAGAGCTGTTTACGATGCGAAGACTGAAATGTGGGAACTTGGAGGAATTTATTTTTCCCGTTATTTAGGACTGGATGCAGACGGATTCTACAATCCCAATCCATTGCTGTATCCCGATTTCATCGCTGCCCGGGATGGATTGGCAGTTTCCAGCCTTGTCGGAGGGCAACGGGAATTGTTCATTCGTTGGGGGAATGGAGCCGATAAAACAGGTATATTGTCAGTAACAGATGAAAATGGAACAGAGGTAGTACGTCGGTCGCTTGATTCGGAGAATGACTATACATTGGTTGAAAATCTTGTTCCCGGAACTGCCTACCATGTAGCATTGCTGAAATCGGATGATGCCGTATTGTGGAAGGATGATGTTAAGACCAAGTCTGTAACAGGAAAGTTTCCTTTGTTGAAATATCAACAAGTGGATGAATATATGTTAGTACAACTATTAAATTTGCCGGCTGATGTCTCATCTTATAAAGTAAAGCTGGATGGACAGGAAATCAATATAGTGAATAAGAACCTGAACGGACAAATACTTACCGCCGAAGTGACTTATAAGGATGGATCGGTAGAAATATTGTCGACAACTGTTAGAAAGTAATTATCTTAAATTTATTCGCTTATGAAAGTAATATATGTAGTGTTGGTATGTTTGTTGGCTTTCACCTCTTGTGCGGAGACGGAATATGCCGAAAACGGGGTTGATAAGAAGAATATAACAGGATATACCGAAGTTGGGTTTTATAGTTTGGATGGAATTTGTACTTTTACAGAGCAGGAACAACTTCAGGCTGCAATTAATCCTAAACGGTTGACTTATCGCCTGCAAAATTCGGATCAAAGCAAATACATTCATGTGAAGTTTGACGGGAAGCCCACGGCTGTCGGTCAAAAGATAAAGGCTGAATTCTCATTCCAAGGAGTTTCTTTCCTCAAAGAAGGGATGGAGATGGAGGTAGTTCGTATAGACGGAGATAAAGTTTGGTTGTCAGGAGATAACGTCGGTATGGTAATCCCTGTTTTTAATAATTAAAAGAAAGATATTATGAAAAGATACATTCCTGTTGTAGCGTCATTAATGGCGTTTTCGTTGATAGCATGTGGTGAAGTCATGGATCTGACACAGCCGGAAAAGGCTGAAGTTACCTATTCCAATATTACCTTGTCGCTTTATCAGACAGGCAAATATGATTTATATCTGGATGAGCCGGAATACCAATATAACATTATGGTGGAGAAAAGCCATTGCGAAAAAGAAGCAAAGGCGGAATTGGCTGTTGTCGATGCCAAAGAGTTTGGTGAAGAATATCACCTCTTACCTGTGGAATATTATGATCTGGATGGAAGTAATTTTAATTTTAAGGGGGACGATGTCCTGCGTATGGTAAATTTGCGCTTCCATGATTTAGGTACGCTTGACGGATCAAAGAAATACGTTCTCGGTTTGAAACTGGTTTCCGACGATCTTGCAGTCAATCAAGAGAAAAGTACAATGACTTTCTTCCTGCAACAGAAACAGGGAGAAATCGACAACCCTTATACCGTGGCGACAACGAGCGACTTGATAACTCTCGGAGAGAAACTCAAAGATGGTAAGACGATCTATGCCAAGATAGAGAATGATATTGATTTGCAAGGTGTAGACTGGCAACCGATAGAGACCTCGGTTTCCAAACAACTTGTATTGGATGGAGGCGGCCATACGATTCGTAATCTGAAAGTAAATACTTCCTCTTCTGTTAATCAGGGATTCTTTGGATTGCTGGTTGGTAAATGTTCCAATATAAACTTTGAAAATGCGCAGATTACAGCCAATCAAAAGTTGACAGGAGTTCTTGCCGGACATGTTGGAAATGCTTCAGCGGCAGGAGTTGTTGAAAATGTACGGGTATCTGGTACGATAAATCTGACTTCAGGAACAGGACCGACTGCTTGGGAGAATGGACAAGCTGGTGGTATATGCGGAAGAATTCAAGGAGCGGAAAGTAAAATCTATCAATGTTCTTCAGAAATGAGTATTAATGCTACATGGTCTGCTGGTGGTATTTGTGGAGAAGCAAAAGGAGGCGCTACTATTACTCAATGTTATTTTGTAGGAGATATTATCACAAAGTCATGTGTTGGTGGTATTGTAAGCAGGATGTTTCAGGGTACTGTTACTCATTGTTATTCATCAGGAGTGGCTAAGTCCTATCCTAATGTTACACCTCCGAATCCCGGAGCTGGTATTGCAGGACTTGTAGAGCCGAGCCCAACAGCGCTCATCTCACATTGTTACTCTGAATGTGAAATTGCTGCTCAAAATCAAGTAGGAGGCATTTTGGGACTTGCCAATAAAGGAACAGGAGTAACAGTGACACGTTGTGTGGCTTGGAATTCTTCCTTATATTCGAATGGTGCACCTAAATCAGGAAGAGTATGCGGACGTTTCGATAAAAATGAGGCAAATAATTGTTATGCCAATCCGAATATGGAGTGCCGTTTTTCAGCTAATACACCTGCAATAGTAGATGAGGTAGTTCCAAATTATTCGGCAACTGTTAATGGTGCTGACCGTTATAACGGACTTTCTACCATACCTACTCTTATGGCAGCAGTAAAGGCTCTTCAATGGGATGAGTCTATTTGGGATCTTTCAGGAGAGAAGCCTCGTTTGGTTTGGGAATTGGCTCAATAAATGGTTTTATAAAATAAATCGTAAGAAATATGTTTATGAAAGAATGTAAGACTATCCAAAAAGTAATTTTCATATTAGCGGTGATATGTGTATCTATCACCCAATCATGGGCGGATTCATGGAAAGAAATATTCTTTGCCGATCCCACTATCTTTGTGGAGAACGGAAAGTATTATCTCACAGGTACACGCAATCGGGAACCGCAGGGTTTTGCTATCCTCGAATCGACCGACTTGAAGCATTGGACTGTGCCTAATGGAAAAGATTTGCAACTTATATTGAGAAAGGGAGACCAAGCTTTCGGTGAAAAAGGCTTCTGGGCACCTCAATATTTTAAGGATAAAAGAACTTATTATTTCACTTATACTGCTAATGAGCAAACAGTAATTGCTTCCTCAAAATCGGTATTCGGACCTTTCCGGCAGAAGGAAGTCAAGCCGATAGACGCTTCCGCTAAAAATATCGACTCATTCCTGTTCAAGGACGATGATGGGAAATACTACCTATATCATGTCCGCTTTAATAAAGGAAATTACCTTTGGGTAGCCGAGTTTGACATAAAGAAAGGAAGTATCAAACCGGAAACATTGAAACAATGTATGGACTGTACGGAGCCTTGGGAAAAGACTCCGAACTATAAGTCTGCACCGGTGATGGAAGGACCGACTGTTATGAAGTGGGACGGGGTATATTACCTCTTCTATTCTGCCAATCATTTTATGAATATCGACTATTCGGTAGGTTATGCCACTGCTTCTTCCCCTTTCGGTCCGTGGAAAAAGCATCCGAACAGTCCGATCATTCATCGCAGCCTCGTAGGAGAAAACGGATCAGGGCATGGAGATGTGTTTAAAGGGTTGGATGGAAAATACTACTATGTCTATCACGTTCATCGTTCGGATTCCACCGTGTCCCCTCGTAAAACACGTATTGTTCCGCTCATCCTGAAGAAAGGAAACGATGGCATATACAACATCACCGTAGACAAAGAGCACGTCATAAAGCCAATGTGGAAATGATTTGTTCAGAAATGTAGTAGAGAAATCTATTTTGCACATTTGTACGGGTTTTGAGGATAATCTTCCTTTTCATTTGAAGATTTTCCCGCTTAATTTGTGTCTTGAGATAAAGAATTTGTTAACAGTTAAAAATAATGTTTATGAAAAGAGACAGACTTTATTTTTCTTTCTTATGTCTTTGTTGCTTTTTGTTTTGTGCGCTGGACGTGCAGGCACAACAAGATTATTGGAAGGGACAAGTGAAGGATGCAGTATCTGGTGAACCGATGATTGGCGTCAGTGTTCGCGTGAAAGGTACGGGAAGCGGTACGATTACTGATTTTGACGGTAATTTTACTGTGAAGGCATCGAAAGGAGACATACTTGTCATTTCTTATGTGGGTTATAAAACTCTGGAACTGGATTTAAAGAATAAAACGACTTTAGGAGTAATCTCTTTAGGAGAAGATACGGAGACACTGGAAGAAGTAGTAGTGGTTGGATACGGTGTACAGAAAAAGGTATCCAGTGTCGGTTCCATTGCTACTGCAAAAGGAGATGATTTATTAAAGATAGGTAGCGTGAACTCCGTTTCCGAAGCCTTGCAAGGTCAGATGCCGGGTGTGGTTGCCATCAATTCCACTTCAAAGCCGGGAGCCGATAAGGCTTCTTTATTGATTCGTGGTAAGTCTACCTGGGGAGAAGCGGAGCCACTGGTATTAGTGGATGGTATCGAACGTGACTTCAACGATGTCGATGTGAACGAAATCGAATCTATTTCTGTACTGAAAGACGCTTCGGCAACTGCGGTTTACGGTGTGAAAGGTGCGAACGGCGTTATCTTGTTGACAACCAAACGCGGACTCGAACAGAAACCGGAAATCTCATTCACAGCTAACTTCGGTTTTAAACAACCTTCTGCTGCTCCTGAATGGTCTGACTATGTGACCTCTATGAAACAGTATAACAGAGCCCAGGCTAATGATGGTAACTGGGGAGCAATGGTTCCCGAATCTACCATTACCGCATGGGAAAATGCGTATGCTACCGGAAATTACGGTCCATATAACGATGTCTTTCCCGAAGTGGACTGGTGGAAAGAACTGGTAAAGAATGTAGGTTATGAACAGGCTTATAATCTTAATGTACGTGGTGGTACGAAGAAAATGAGTTATTTCGTATCTTTGGGTTATTTGCATGACGGAGATATTTTTAATACTACCAAACAAGAGGATTTCGATCCTTCCTTCTCTTACCGTCGTTATAACTGGCGTAGTAATTTCGACTTCAATATCACAAGTACTACTAAACTTTCGTTCAATGTGGCCGGTAAGATGGGTTATCAGAACCAACCGTCTTATTATGAGAATGTCGATTCTCCGGATGAACGTTTTTTTAAAACGTTCTTTACGGCTCCAAGTAATGAATTTCCGATTAAATATAGTAATGGAATATGGGGAGACGGGTTAAGCTCCGATCAAAATATAGCCTGTCTGATGAACGAAGGAGGTAGTCGTAATATTAAGCAACATCAAGGTTTCTACGATGTAATCTTGAATCAGAAGCTGGACTTTATTACAAAGGGACTGTCATTGAAAGCATCATTGTCTTACACTACTTCTTCTTCATGGACTACCCAGATCATGCCGGGTAAGATTTTAGGTAAAGACGATTTGGTTGCCCAACGTACACATATTCGTATTAATCGTGTGTATGATTACGCCAATCCTATTTATAATGCTGACGGAACAATTACTTATAATTATACCGAGAAACGCTATCCGGATGAAAATGCTCCCGGAGATTTGCCTGTTGGTGGTGTTTATGACGGTTTCAAGGCTTACGGACGTAAACTTTATTACGAATTAGCATTGAATTATAGTCGCCAGTTTGGCGATCACGATGTAAGTGCCTTATTTGTATTTAACCGTAAGATGAACGAATCAACCAATACTGCTAATTCGGGTGTGATGAACTTCCCGGCTTACGAAGAAGACTGGGTAGGCCGTGTCACTTACAACTTCAAAGAGCGTTATCTTGCTGAATTTAACGGTGCCTACACTGGTTCGGAAAAATTTGCTCCGGGACGCCGTTTCGGATTCTTCCCCTCTGCCTCTATTGGTTGGCGTATCAGTGAAGAACCATGGGTAAAGAAATTGACCAAAGGTGTACTGACCAACCTGAAAGTGCGCTATTCGTATGGAGTAGTTGGTAATGATAAAGGTGCTACCCGTTTCAACTATATTCAGAAGTTTGAGCAACTATCTGCCAATGCGCAGTTTGGTAAATATCAGACCAGTAACTGGGGACCTTTATACAAAGAAGGAAAATTGGCCGATCCCGACGCTACTTGGGAAGAATCTATCAAGCAGAATATCGGTATCGAAATAGGTTTGTGGGGTAAATTAAACTTTACTGTGGATTTGTTCGACGAAAAGCGTAATAATATTCTGATGACACGTAATACGATTCCGTCATGGGCCGATAGTGGTATTGCTTTTCCGCAGGTGAATCTGGGTAAGACTAAAAATCACGGTCTTGAACTGGATATTGCCTGGAACGACCATATTGGAAAGTTTAATTATTACGCGAAGTTTAATTTTGCAACCAGTGAGAATCGTGTCGTTTTTATTGATGATCCGAAGAACCAGAGCGAATATTTGAAAAAAGCCGGAAAGTCAATCGGATATGTGAACAAATACCTGGCAACAGGAAACTTCCAGTCATTGGATGATATTTATAACTCGGCGCAGTCCACTATTGCCAATGGTACACATAATACATTGATTCCAGGAGACTTGTATTACATCGATTATAATGGTGACGGCATGATTGATGCTAAGGATATGGTTCCGATGAAAAACCTGAACTATCCGACCACTACCCTCGGATTTACATTGGGAGGTTCTTACAAAGGAATCGGATTCAATATGTTGTGGTACAGTGCTATGGATGTTTATAAAGAAGCAATTCCTTCCTATTTATGGGACTTCCCGGAAGGTAATATCAAGGCTCAACCGAATACGTTGAATACATGGACAGCCGATGCTTCGATTCAAAGCGGTCCGGTTCGCCCCAGTATTCATGTTCAGAGAAGTTATAATTCAGTGGCCAGTACATACACATATACCAACCATGCTTATCTTCGTTTGAAGAACCTGGAAGTGAATTATCAGATTCCAAAACGTTGGTTGCAGCCTTTGCGTCTGACAAAATTGCAAATATATGTTAATGGCAGCAATCTGTTGACGTTCTCGAAAGGTGATTCCCGCCGTGACCCCGAACATTCGGGACAGAATGTTTATCCGATGGTGAGACGTTATAACATTGGTTTTAGATTAGGATTATGAGACACTTTAAATTTACTGATATGAGAAAACATAAGTTGAATTGGATATGGATCATTCTGTTGGGTCTGTTTGTAGGAAGTTGTGAGGACTATCTGGACCGCTCTCCCGATGACGGACTTTCCGAAGATGATGTTTATAAAGATTATAGCAGTTTGTTAGGGTTCATGGACCGCATCTTTCAAAATGATGATATATTAATCTTTACACATGGTATCAACTCTTATTCGAATACATACGTAACGGTAGGCAATTTGTCGGATGAATATGCGTCCGTCCGTGATGATGATCCGTCGAAGTTTGTCAATGCAGGTAACTGGCTGGAGAATGCCGGTACACGTTTCGAAATAGGAAGTAAAAGTGATGGGAAGAATTTCAAAAGTGCTATTTCTCGTGCTTATACCGGACTTCGTATCGTGAACCGTGTAATTAGCGGAGTAGATCAAGTGAAATCCATCACAGACGACCAAAGGAGAAAACTGTTGGGACAGGCTCATTTTCTGCGTGCCTACTTCTATTTTGAGATTATCAAACGATATGGCGGAATGCCCATCTTTGACCAGCTTTGGGGAGCATCGGACGACTTTGACTTTCCCCGTAAAACTTATCAGGAATCCAATGCTTGGATGCAGACAGACTTGGATAAAGCCATTGAATATTTACCTATAAGCTGGCCTGACGAGGAACATGGACGGCCTGACAGAGTAAGTGCCATGGCATTAAAAGCGATGACACAGCTTTATGCTGCCAGCCCTTTGATGCAGAACGACTTGAATTCTATTGAAAACAAAGGATATGGAAAAGAGATGGCTGCCGAAGCTGCCCGTAGTGCGCAAAAGGCGATCAATGCTATTGAAAGTCACGAATATTATCGCTTGATGAATCACGACGAATATCGTAGTATTCAATTAATGCCTAATTCCAATCAATTCGCACAGCCGGAATACTTATGGTTCCTGCGTTGGCATCATGGCAACTGGTCGGCTTTCGTCAGAGCGCAATGGCTGACACAACCATACGATAATAAAACCGGTGCCGAAGGTACTCCTTATAATGCTCCGACACAAAATGCGGTAGATATGTACGAACGCAAGGGAGCTGACGGCAACTACTATCCGATCACTGATCCGCGTTCCGGTTATGATGCGGTAAAGACTACCAATCCTTACTCGGATAGAGACCCTCGCTTTACGAATAATATCCTCGTGCCTGGTGAGCAATGGGGAAAGAATTTACAGGGTGTTCCTTATTATCTGACTACTTATTCGGGCGGTTACTCCGAGAACTTCATTTCTACCAATCAGTTTACGAGAGGCTCTCAACAGACCGGATATATGTGTAAGAAGTTCATTTGGCCGGAAGCAAGTGTACCTTTGTTTGGCGAAGCTGGTTTCCAATTATATCGTTTGGTGGCTGTGTACATTCGTGTTTCACAAGTTTATCTGGATATGGCAGAGGCTTCATACGAAGCGACAGGTGATCCGGATGCAGTCGTTACGGGTTGTACGATGTCGGCCCGTCAGGCTTTGAATAAAATCCGCGTAAGAGCCGGAATCGGTGAATTGCCGGATGGAGTTGACTTTAGAGAAGCTTATCGTCGGGAACGTGGTGTGGAATTGATGTTCGAAGGACATCGCTGGTATGATATCCGTCGTTGGATGATTGCTGAAGACCTGTTTAAGGGTGAATATCCAATCATGGGCGTTAAAGCAACCCCGATCAATCATTCTTATACGGCCGACCAGTTGAAAGTGGAAAAAGCCTGCACTTATAAGTTGACCGACTTTACTTACGAGTATGTTCCGGTGAGGACAGCCGTGCGGACGTTTAACAAGCGTAATTATTGGTATCCGCTACCGATGGATGAAGTGGCGGCTTTGGATAATCTTCAACAGAACCCCGGATGGTGATACCTAAAATAAAGAAAAGTATATGAGAAACAAGATTAGATATATAAGACTGATAGGGCTCATATTTGTCCTTATCGTTGGCTCTAGCCTGACTTTCGCACAGAATAAATCAAAGAGAAAGTCGGCGAAGAAGCCTTTGGTGGAAGTAGTTTCTATTGTTACCGACGAGAAAGGTAGCCCGTTGAAGAATGTTTCTATCATTTGTGGAGAAGGCGCAGTCGTTCTATATACAGATGCAAAGGGACGTTTTCAGACGAAGGTCGAGAATGACGCAACCGTCATGGTGGAGGCTTTGGGATATGAAGATAAAGTGTATAAGCTGACAGGCAGCAATATCGTTCCTGAAAAGATTGTCCTGAAGAAAGAGCCTCTGTTCCTGACCGAAGAATCGTTGGTGAATAGAGCCGATGGTGGCAAGACGTATAAAGGGAATGAAGTAGGCGCAACGAGCGTACTGGAGAACGGACAGTTTGGAACCTTCCCTGATTTGACGCTGACTAATATGCTGCAAGGTAAAATGTTAGGTCTGCAAGTTCGCTCCACAGTCAGCGGATTGGGTAATAATACGCCTGATTTATTTATCCGTGGCCAGCATGGCATGTCGGAGAATACAGCTATTGTTATCATCGATGGTGTGGAACGTCCGGCAGCGGATTTGATTCCTGAAGAAATCGAACGTATCGAGTTGCTGAAAGATGCCACTGCCAAGATTCTTTATGGGGCACGTGCTGCGAATGGCGTACTTTGGGTGACTACCCGCAGAGGAAAGGCCAACCGCCGCATTTATAACGCAACCGCCGAAGCAGGTGTGGTACAGATGACGCGTACTCCTGATTTCCTGAATTCTTATCAGTATGCTAATCTGTATAATGAAGCGCGTGCAAACGACGGACTGACTCCTTACTATAATCAGAAACAACTGGAAGGATATAAAAACTCCAAAGGAGTCAATGACCTATTGTATCCGAACGTCGATCTGTACGATCAGTTGTTGAACAAAAATGCCAATTATCGGAAAGTATCGTTCGATATGACGGGTGGTACCGACAGAGTGCGTTATGCCCTGATTGCCGGATATGTAGGAGGTAGCGGATTTGAAGACGTCACCTATACTCCGCAATTGCACCGCCTGACTCTTCGCGGAAACCTCGACTTCAATGTAACGGATTTCCTGACTATATCCGCAGACGTTGCCGGACGTATGGAAATGCGTAAATGGGGGCAATTGGACTGTGGTCAGGTATTTACGGCCCTGTCTACGCATCGTCCGAATGAATACCCGCTGACTATGTCACCGGAAGAAACCGGACTAGCCAGCTCGGACGGGATTCCCTTGTTTGGCGCAAGTCTGTTGCGTCCGATGAATGCATACGCGGAAACGATGTACGGAGGATATACGGATGAGCGTTATACACGCAGCCAGACCAATATCGGTTTGAAATTTGATCTTGATATGCTGACAAAAGGATTGAAAGCCGGTGCTTTCCTTTCTTTCGACAACTATGATTACCTGCAACTCTCTTTGAGCAAAGTCTATCCGACGTATGCCATCAAGACATATCGTGACTTTGCCGGTGAGGAACAAATTATGTACACCCAGATGAAGAAAACAGATGTAGCCACTTCACAAAGCCGGAAGTCGACTACCTTGCAGCAGACATTGGGTTGGAATGCCTTTGCCGCATACGAGAATACATTCAACCAAAAGCATGATGTATCGGCACGGCTGACTTACATGTACTCGAAAACAACGAATCAGGGAGTGACCCAAGACATCATCAATGCAAACTACGCATTGCGTCTGAACTATATGTATGACCACCGCTATGCTGTGGAAGCCGACATGGCATTGATGGGAAGCAACCGTTTCAAATCGGGAGATAAATACTTCTTCTCGGCAGCAGGCGGCCTAGCCTGGATTCTAAGCAATGAAGATTTCCTGAAAGACAATGAATACGTGAACTTCCTGAAACTGAAAACCAGCGCCGGTATATTGGGCTATGACAGAAGCACGGAACATTTATTGTATGAACGTGCCTGGTCGCAAGACGGCAGCTTCCGGTTCGGAACAACGAACAATGGCGCTACGGCTTACTATTCCACTTTTGTCCGTGCGGGCAATCCGAACCTGAAATGGGAAAAGGCAGCAGAATGGAACATTGGTGTGGAAGGCCTGTTCCTGAATAACCGCTTATATACCGAAATAAACTATTTCCGTGAGAAACATACGGACATCATTGGTTCTGTTGATGCCTCTTACGGGGATTATACTGGTAACTTTACCTACCAGGACAACATGGGCTCTGTCTTGAATCACGGTATAGAAGGAATGTTCACTTGGAGCGACCGTATCAACGACTGGGCTTATTCGGTAGGAGCCAATTTCGTATGGTCTAAGAATAAAGTATTGAAATGGAACCAGGTGAAGCATGGTGAAGAATACCGTTACACAGTGGGGCGTTCTACCGATGCTATGATGGGACTGGTTGCCGAAGGATTATTTGGCAAAGATGTAGCCATCAACGGACATGCCCCCCAGACGTTTGCCGATTATCAGGAAGGCGACATCGCCTACAAAGACCTGAACGGCGATAAGATCATTGACGGTCGTGACGTAAAGGAACTCGGAAACTCATTCCCACGTACTACATTGGGCATTGACTTCAATGTAAGTTACAAAGGCTGGGGATTGTATCTTCAGGGATATTCCGAACTGGGCGTTCACACTTGGGCAACGAATGCTTATTACTGGAATAATGGAGAAGGTAAATACTCCAAACTGGCATTAGACCGTTATCATCCGGCAAACAATCCGACCGGAAGTTATCCGCGCCTGACAACCACTGCCGGTGAGAACAATTTCCGCAATTCTTCTTTCTGGTTGAAGAATACAAGCTTCTTCCGTATGAAGAATGTTGAATTGAGCTACACGTTCAATCAGTTCTCCCCAAGTTCGGTCGTGAAGAAGATGAAGGTTTTCGCTCGTGGTGCAAATTTGTTTGTGCTTTCTTCCGTGAAAGATTTGGATCCTGAATTGCTGAATGCCGGTGTGACAAACTACCCGGTGACGCGTACTTTTACAGGCGGAGTCTCTTTTGTATTTTAATTTTGAACAATTAATAGATGGCAATATGAAACATATATTAGGAAGTTGCGTTTTAGCAGGTCTGTTTCTCTTTTGTGCTTGTGACGACACATTGGATACAAAGGTGACATGGCAGATCGGAGACTCTGATACCTGGAGAGTGCCGGAACTTGCTCAAGGCGTACTATATAAAGCTTATAATGGCATAGCCAACCGTCCGGATTGTTTTGAAGATAACTTTCTGGATTGTGCTACCGATAATGCAGTGACTAATCTGCGCAGCTCTTCTGTCTATAAATTAAATATGGGTGGGATGACAGCGTTTAACAACCCAATCGGAAACTGGAGTAATGCGTACAACATGCTGAACTATGTAAACTCTTTCCTCGAAAACGGCTTAACCGACCAAGTGCAGTACAACCGCACCGACCCGGAAGTGGACAAGCAAATCAAGCTGCGTCTGGAAGGTGAATCGTATTTCCTGCGTGCATGGTGGCATTTTGAGCTATTGAAGATGTACGGCGGAAAGGCGAAGAATGGAAAAGCGTTGGGTATTCCGTTGGCAGATCATTTTATTTCGCAGGATGAGGCCGCGCAGAACGGTGAATTTCTTCGTCCTACTTATCAGGCAACAGTCGATTTTATCGTCAACGATTTGAATAATGCCATCGAGTTATTGCCGAACGTGTATCAGGGAGATGACTTGGAGTTCGGTAATACACAAATCGGTCGTGCCACGAAAGCGGCGGCAGCTGTTCTGAAAAGTCGTGCGCTTTTATATAGCGCAAGCCCTGCCATGCAGGATGATGACGTGACGAAGATCACCGGCATGGGACAATTCGAAATACTGAACCCTACGGTTTACCAAGCAAAATGGGAAGCGGTAGCCAAAGAGATCAATAAGATTCTGGGCATGGAAGGTTTCGGAACTTATGTTCCTGTTACGGCTTCCTCCATTGCCGATGTTCAGACGGAAAGTTCCGATTATGCTTTCCGCAGATATTTTAATAATAACCTGTTGGAAGGCCTTCATTTCCCGCCGTTCTACTACGGAAGTGCCCGTGCCACTCCTTCTCATAATCTGGTAAAGGCTTTTTATGCGAAGAATGGTTATCCGGCAACCGATGTTCGTTCCGGTGTCGATCTGTCTGATCCTGATTTCGATCTGACGCAGCTTTATGCCGTACTGGATAATCGCTTTGCGCTGAATGTCTACTATCATAGTGCTACATTTGGCGATTCCGGTCAGCCGTTGGATATGTCCGAGGGTGGAAAAGATTCTCCTTCGTTTAGTGAGAATGCTACACGTACGGGTTATTATCTGGCTAAATTCGTTTCCAAGAAATCGGCTATGCTGAATCCGATTCAGACGTTAAACTCGGTTCATTACAATCCTTTGTTACGGAAATCGGAAGTTCTTCTTAACTTTGCCGAAGCTGCCAATGAGGCTTGGGGCAACCCGATGGTGAAAGCCGAAGGATGCCTGTATTCTGCATACGAAATATTGAAAACAATCCGTTCGCAAGCCGGGGGTATCAATTTTGATCTTTATCTGGATGAAATGGCTCAAAGTAAGGACTCGTTCAGAAAGTTGATTCAGAACGAACGTCGCTTGGAATTTACTTTCGAGAATCATCGTTATTTTGATATGCGTCGTTGGGTATTACCGTTGAACGAAGAGGTGGAGGGTGTTGCCGTTACCCGCAATGAAGATGGCACATTCAGCTTCAAAGTACAGAAAGTGGAACAACGGAAATATGAAGTGAAAAACTATTTCATGCCATTACCGTATGCAGAGCTGGAAAAGAATAAGAATCTAATGAATAATCAGGGTTGGGAATAACGTGCTGTTGATATAAATACTTATTTACAATGAAAAGACTAAATATATTATGGATAGGGCTGATAAGCGTTCTGATGACTGCTTGTTATGACGATTATGAAAAGGACTACGATGAGAGTTCTGTGTACTTTGCTTCGCAAAAACCTTTGCGGACACTGGTAGCCGATACAGATATGTCGATAAAGGTAGGAGTGGCTATTGGCGGTAAAAGAGAGGTGCATACCGATGATTGGGCTACATTCGAGATCGATCCGTCTTTATTGGATGGTACGGGCTTGACACTAATGCCGGAAAACTATTATCAGTTGGCTAATCCGAACAAGATGACGATCAGCAACCCGAACCTGGCAATCGCAGATGTGAAAGTGACTTTCTCCGATGCTTTCTATGAAGACAATGCTGCTTTGAACAAGCACTATGCAATCCCTTTCCGGTTGGTCGATCATAATCAGGATGAAATTAGTACTGATGTGAATGGTAATTTGAAGGATTACAGTATTGTAGTTGTCAAATTTGTCAGCCAGTATCATGGTACCTACTTTGTGAAAGGAAAAGTTACCAATTTGTCTACCCAGCAGGTTACTGAATACAGTAACAAGGATTTGAGTCAGAATATGACCCGCGACTTTGTTTCGTTAGGTAGAAACAAAGTACGCAGACCGGGTTTCGGAAACACATTGGAAAACAATGAGTCGGTGAATCTGACAGTCAATCCGGATGGAAGCGTCAATATTGAAGCCGGAGGAAGCGTCGCTATCACAGATGCATCCGCCACATTAGATCCTGCAGCCGAATCATTGGAATTTGTAGGGAAACAGCCTAAGTTTACCCTTTCTTATAAGTACACGAAAGGTGGCGTCACTTATCAGGTTGACGAGGAACTGATTCGTCGTCAGAATCCGGAAGCTGATTTACGCTTCCAGGAATGGTAGAATAGGTATGAGTTGATTATAGATTTCTATTGCTCGCCGGTAATTAGCTACATCAGTGAATGTTGCAGATTAATTACCGGCGATATCTTTTTCTGTTGGGCGTAGTTGATTTACAATATATACCTACTTGCCCTGTTGGCTATTAATAGCTAACTTCCTTTTGATATAGACCAAACTTCTTTTTGCCGGTTGGATAACTTCCTTTTTCTTCATTCCAAACTATAATTGCAAGCTTTGTTTTTATAAATGCAAGTTCCGTTTATAAAAACAAAGCTTGCAATTATATAAACGGAACTTGCGTTTATAGTTTGAAATAGGGCAAAGACAACTTTACTATGAAGGGAAGAGATCTTTGCAAAGGGAGCAAAAGAACTTTTCTATTAATAGTTGACACGTTGTCTAAGGGTAGGTTGAATTTCTGAAGCAGTTACTTTTGCTTTCTATTTCAACTGTTTGAGAAACTCTGTCGGAGTGATATTAAATTCTTTCTTGAAACACTTTGTAAAGTAGTTCGGATCTGATATACCGACGGCAAATGATGCTTCGGAGACATTCATACCATTCAGTAAATGAGTTTTAGCCTCTTTCATTTTGATCGTCCGTATGAATTGAGTGATGGAGCATCCGGTGAGTGATTTCAGCTTCATGTGCAACAGGCTGCGGCTGATGCGGAGATGGGCTGTGATTTCCGTTACTCCGAAGTCTTCCTTGGTGAGGTTCGCCATAATCAGTTCCATCAGTTCTTTCATGAATATTTCATCCCGCGGGTTGTTGGTTATTTGCTTGATGTTCAGTTCTTCTGCCTGTTTGAAGTGTTCAATACTCTGTTTCCGGCTCTTTTGGATATTCTGTACCAGCAGTTCCAGATTCTTGGCGTTGAAAGGTTTAGTGATATACGCATCGGCTCCCCGCAGATAACCTTCCGTATGGTCGTTCTCATCAGTCTTTGCAGTCAGGAGGATAATGGGGATATGGCTGGTCGTTACGTCCTGCTTGACACGTTCCGTGAATTCCAATCCGTCCATCACTGGCATCATTAAGTCCGATATAATGAGGTTAGGCAACTGTTTGGCTATCTTCTTGCAGGCTTCTGCACCGTTATACGCCCGTATAATATCATATTTCTCGCTGAATATACTGGCGAGGTAATCATTCATTTCTTTGTTGTCCTCCACAATCATAATAGATTCCCGGGCAGGATCTTTTTCTTTGTTGGTCAGTTTTTCGGGAATGAGTTCGATGGTTTCCTTGATTCGCTGGTTATATTTCTGTATTTCTTCGGTCGTGATGTTCTCGGACGAGCGTTCATCGGGACCATAAGCATCCTCCGATACATTCAGGGTAACGATAAAGTCCGAACCCTCATTGACTTCGCTTTCTACCCGGATTTCTCCTTTGTGCATGTGTATGAGCGAACGCGTAAGCGATAATCCCAGTCCGAATCCCTCGCGATGGTCGCGCTTCTCAACCTGGTAATAACTTTCAAATATTTGTTCTTGAGCTTCTTTAGGAATCCCCCTGCCATTGTCTTTGACGGAGATTTGCACAAATGTTTCTTTCTCTTCTTTTATTAGTTTGGCACTCAACTTGACGTATCCGCCGGGTTGGGTATATTTAAATGCGTTTGAGAGCAAGTTATAAAGAATCCGTTCCAGCTTGGAAGGCGAGAACCAGACTTCCTCTTCGGTGTCTTCCAGATTGACGATGAAGTCAATTTCCCGTTCTCCGGCTACGATGTCGAAGATGTGCGACAGTTCTTCCAGAAAGTGCATGATGTCTCCCTTCCGGACGCTGATACGCATCTGTTTCATCTCGATTTTACTGAACGTCAATAGTTCATTAATCAGATAATTCATCCGGTTGGCGTTTCGGTAGATGACTTCCAGTTTCTCTTTATCGTTGTTGCTGATTTGTGGCTGCTGGATCAATCGTTGCAGAGGCGATAGAATCAGGGTCAGCGGTGTTTTCAGGTCATGGGAGATGTAAGTGAAGAAATTGATCTTCTGTTGATTCATATTCTCTATGTTGACGCGCTGTTCATGCTCCGTTTTCAGTCGCATGAGCAAGATGATACGCGTTTTGGTATATCTGTATGCGGCGTAAATGATTAATAGGAAGAGTAGTGCATAAACTAAATATGCTCCCGGCGAGAGCCACCAGGGAGGAAGGACTCTGATGGCAAGGTCCTTTTGCCCCGTTTCGTCCCAGTGGATACCATCTTTGCTGGCTTTGATTTTTAAGATATATCTTCCTGAAGGCAGATTGGAGAAGCGTACCTGATGCTGGTTGCCTACGAACTGCCAGTCCTTGTCGATACCTTCCATTTTCATCGCATATTGAGTGTTGTCGGTATATTGATAATTCAGTCCGGAGTATTCGAGACGCAGGGATTGGGCTTGTTCGTGCGTCAGGGTGATCTCTGTCAGTTCGGAGATAGAGGAAGGGATGAATGCTTTCTCATTGTTGGGCGACATATATTCGCTGTTGCTCCAAATGGCAGTCAGTGCAATGTTGAAACGGGGATTGACGGAGCGTACCTGTTCCGGGTAGAAAGAAATCATACCGTTGATAGTTCCGAAATACAATTCTCCGTCAGGCTTCTTGCAGGCGGAGGAGTAGTTGAACTGGTTGATGGGCAATCCGTCGGCCGTGGTATATCGGTCAATGCTTCCTGTTTGGGAATTGATACAACAAAGCCCGTTTCCGGTACCTACCCAAACATTACTCATCTCATCTTCAATGATACCTTTGATGGCGTTGGATCCCAACTGTTCTTTACTGTAAAAGGCGATAATGCTACCGTTGCGGTCTGATACATAAAGCCCGTTGTTGTCTGTACCTATCCATATCCGTTGATGTGAATCGGGGTAGATATAGGTGATGTAGAGATCGGTATGCGGCAGGATAGGGAGCGAGGTTACTTTCAGTGTATGGGTATTGATCTGAAATATACTGCCTTTTCGGGTTCCTGCCCAGAGGATACTGTCATTAAACTGTACCAGGTTAAAGACACGGAGAGATGAAATTTTTTCCGGGCGGGAGTTCGCTTTCTTCTTGTCGATCAGGAATAAGCCGGAAGGGCCTCCGTACCAGATATGATCGTTCTTGTCTTCGATGATGCAGAAGCCGGAAGAAACCTCATCCGACAGTAGATTATAGTCCACCGTGCGGTTTAGATGCGGTATATAGTGAAGAGCTCCTTTCAGGAACAGTCCGAGCCACAAGCTGTTATCTTTGTCGAGCCATAAAGAATGTATGTTCTTGGCGTAGATTTGCATTTGCTTGTGAAGCCGTTCGGCACGGGTGATTTCTTTCTTATTGTTCAGATAGTTCAATCCGCCATCTTCGGTGGCGATGTACAGACCATTGTCCGGAGCATTGATAATCTGGCGGACAGCCTTTCCGCTCAAATGATTGAAACTGGCTCCGTATGGATATATCTGGAACTGGTCGGAACCGAATATATAATAATTGACTCCTCCGAAATAGGTTCCCACCCACATATTATGAGCCTTGTCCTGATAAAGGCTGTAAATGGGAGAATCGTTCAGCGCACTTAAATCCCGTTCTGATTGCTCGTAATGTGCAATCAGTTGATAGAGTTTGTTGAAGACAAAGATGCCATACTCCGTGCCTACCCATATATTCCCCGTATGGTCGGTTGCCGCACACCGGAAGTCTTTCACCTCAAGATCTTTCGAGAGATTACACAGGGTATTGCTCTGTATATGATAGACGAAAAAATCGTTGTTAGTATTAAATAAAAGCTGGTTGGACGAGATCAGGACGGCATTGTTGCATTGCTGTGTAAAAGGCTGGATGAGAGTCGGGAGGGAAACGAACTGTTTCTTTTCCAGACTGTATCGCATCAGTCCTTTGTTGGTGTCTATCCATAAGGTTTTGTCTCCGTCCTCCGCAAGGTATCTCACATGAGGTTTTTCTTCATCGAGAAGAAAAGGAACGAACAGACTGTCTTGTTCATTGTAGCGATAGAGTCCGTTGCTACAAGCGGCCAGAAGCACACCATCGCTGGTATTCAGGAAACAAACATCATCCTTAGTGTTCCCTTTAATCTGGTAACGACTGAAATCTTCTGTCTCGTAGTTATAGCTGCAGATGCCCTGATCGGTAGAGATCCATAGAATGTTACGGAGCGAATCGTTATATAAGCGCGTGATGAAATTGTGGCGGAGTGAGGTGCTGTCGGCTTCATTATGTGCGAACAGGTTGATATTATAACCGTCATATCGGCACAATCCGTTGCGTGTACCAAACCAGATGAACCCGTGGTTGTCCTGGGTGATTGCATTGATCGTATTATGCGGGAGTCCTTCAGCTATACTTAGCTGTTTGAAGCGTATATTATTATATTGAATCTGTCCCGTCGACAAGCTTGTATTTAAGAGCACGAGACTAAATAAGAGTACGAATTTAAGTAAGGTGGTTCTCATGGCTTTTCTGATTGATTTTCACGACCTAAAGATACGTCTTTTTTTGTTTTGAACAGTCGTAGAATTGTTCAAACGGGCAGCACTCATGTTCAGTTTGCCGCTTCGATACAGATTTTTATACATGATTGCAGGTATTAAGCATTATTTTTCTGTTTTTCTTGGATAGAAAAGACCACATTTGCAATGTGAAACTCTAAAAACACAATGCTATGAATCATCCGACATTAAAATCCCTTACGTTGGGTATCGGTCTGTTCTTCACATTACCTCTGGTATATGGGAATAGTTCCTCTCCGTCTTCTTCCGATGGAACGTTGTATATCAATAAATCGAAAACCCACAAAGTGGCTCCCGTAAAGTACGGTTTTCATTATGAGGAAATAGGAATGATGGGCGAGGGTGCCCTGCACGCCGAACTGATACGTAACCGTTCGTTTGAAGAAGCTACACCGCCTGCCGGATTATCAGTAAAGAACGGTCTTTATGAAAATGTTCCGGCTCCCCGCGTTAAAGAGAAAAAAGTGTTTCAGGCCGATCCGCTGATTGGATGGACGACTTATCCGTTATCATATACTCCTGTATTTATCAGTCGCACGGATGAAAATCCGATGAGCGAAGAAAATAAGTATTCGATGCTGGTTAATGTCACGGAAGATATTGCGAACCATTCGGATGCACTGATTCTCAACCGTGGATATTATGGAATGAACCTGAAGACAGATACGTCTTACCATCTTTCCTTGTTTCTGAAGAACAGGAATTATTCCGCTCCGTTACGTGTATTTCTAGTTGACGAATGGGGACAACGAGTGAGCAATGTGATCGAAGTGAATGTAGGGAATCGGGACTGGACAAAATATACCGGTGAACTGAAACCGGAAAAGAACGTCCGGCGTGGAATGTTTGCCATACAACCGATGTCGAAAGGACAATTTCAGATAGATGTCGTTTCCCTGCTCCCGTCCGATACCTGGAACGATGGGAAATCCGTATTCCGTAAAGACATTGTTCAGAACCTGAAAGAGTTTTCTCCCAGCTTTATCCGTTTTCCGGGCGGGTGCATCGTGCACGGAGTCAATGAAGAAACGATGTATCACTGGAAAAAGACGCTCGGACCGATTGAAAATCGTCCGGGACAGTGGAGCAAATGGGCGCCTTATTACCGTACCGACGGAATCGGTTATCATGAGTTTTATGAATTGTGCGAATATGTGGGAGCCGATGCGATGTATGTGATGCCTACGGGTATGATTTGCAGCGGTTGGGTGAAGCAAAGTCCACAGTGGAATTTCAGACACATTGATGTCGATCTGGACGCTTATATCCAGGATGCGTTGGATGCCATCGAGTATGCTATTGGTGATACAACTACGAAATGGGGAGCCGAACGGGCAAAGAACGGTCATCCTGCTCCTTTCCCGCTAAAATATATCGAGATTGGAAATGAAGATTTCGGACCTGTGTATTGGGAACGTTATGAAAAAATCTATCAGGCGTTGTCCGCCAAATACCCCGACTTGGTTTATATAGCCAATAGTGTCATCCGTGTAGTCGGAAGAGAGAATGACGACAAACGGAAAGATATTCCCAATTTTGTCAACCCGAAGAATGTAAAAGTGTTCGATGAGCATTATTATAACTCAATCGAATGGGCTTGCGAACAGCATTATCGTTTTGATAACTACAAACGGGGTGTTGCCGATCTATTTATCGGCGAATTGGGTATTAGCGGAAAATATCCTTATAACCTGCTGGCTACCGGAGCCATTCGTATGTCAATAGAACGCAACGGCGATCTGAATCCTTTGTTTGCCGAACGTCCGGTGATGAGGCATTGGGACTTTCTGGAACACCGTATCTTCCTGCCGATGTTGATTAATGGAGTAGACAGTAGCGTAAAGACTTCCTTCTTCTATCTGGCAAAGATGTTCAGGGATAACACGTTTGACGTGTGTCTGGATGCAGCGATCAAGGATATAGAAGGTTTGCAGAACATCTTTGTTACGATGGGATATGATACGGCCAGCAAACAATATATCCTGAAACTGATAAACCTGCAGGATAAAAAAGTCACTCTACAACCGGAAGTTTCCGGCTTCAAACGTCCCGTCAAGGCACATAAAACAAGCCTGGTACTGGTTCCGGGAAAAGAGAACACACCGTTTGCTCCGAATGAAGTCCAACCGGTAGAGACGGAAGTCGGGCTGGACCTGAATCAGCCGTTCGAATTGGAAGCCGCTTCCATGGTTGTATACCGTTTTAAATTGAAATGATAAATGGGAATTTAGCGGTTAAATGAGAATTTATCGGTTAGGCTGAAAGCCTTACAATTATATATTTATTGGGGTGCCCTGAAAGGGCTTAATTATATAGCGTAGGGCAACGCCCTACGAAAAAGACACACCAGCCACAAGCCCTGCAAGGGCGGAACTGTATACAATTATGCCCTTTCAGGGCGCAAATTCAGATTGCCGTTTTTACGTAGAGCGTTGCCCTACGCTATATAATTAAGCCCTTTCAGGGCACCCCGTAAAATTATCATTTACTATTCCGAGATATAAGTCAAGACAGTTTTTTAATCGTCAAATAGCAAATTAATAAAATGAAAGCAATCTTTTGTATCACAGGGCTTGCCATACAAGGTTTGACAATATCAGCCCAGGCACAAACCGGCAAACCGAATATTGTGGTTATTATGACCGATCAGCAGCGTGCCGATTTGTGCGGCAGGGAAGGTTTTCCGCTGGAAGTGACTCCCTTTGTCGACCGGTTGGCGCAAGAGAATGTATGGTTCAATAAGGCATACACTGTGATGCCGGCCAGCTCTCCGGCACGTTGTTCCATGTTCACCGGGCGTTTTCCTTCCGCCACTCACGTACGCACGAATCACAATATCGCCGATATTTCCTATAAACAGGACTTAGTAGGCGTATTGAAAGAAAACGGATATAAAACAGCATTGGTCGGCAAGAACCACGCTTACCTAAAACCTGCCGACCTTGATTTCTGGTCTGAATACGGACACTGGGGAAAGCACAAAAAGACGACTCCCGCAGAGAAAGAGACTGCCCGTTTCCTGAATCAGCAAGCCAGGGGGCAATGGTTGGAGCCATCTCCCATCTCGCTGGAAGAACAGCATCCCACCAAAATCGTGAACGAAGCACTGGCATGGATTAAGCAGCAGAAAGAAAATCCTTTCTTCGTATGGGTTTCTTTTCCGGAACCTCACAACCCTTATCAGGTATGTGAACCCTATTATTCCATGTTCTCCCCCGATAAGCTTCCCGTCTTAAAGACCTCCCGCAAAGATTTGGCAAAGAAAGGAGAGAAATACCGTATTCTGGCACAACTGGAAGACGCGTCCTGCCCGAACCTGGAACAAGACATGCCTCGAATCCGTGCCAACTATATCGGAATGATCCGGTTGATAGACGATCAGATCAAGAGACTGATCGAATCATTGAAAGCCAGCGGACAATATGAAAACACCATCTTTGTCGTACTCTCCGACCATGGTGACTATTGGGGGGAATACGGATTGATCCGTAAAGGAGCCGGACTTTCCGAAAGCCTCGCACGTATTCCGATGGTATGGGCAGGATACCACATCAAGAACCAGTCTGCCCCTATGGATAGCCACGTATCGATAGCCGATCTTTTCCCCACCTTCTGCTCTGCCATCGGTGCCGAAATACCGACAGGAGTTCAGGGCCGTAGCTTGTGGCCGATGCTGACCGGAAAGGCTTACCCAAAAGATGAATTTTCCAGCATGGTCGTACAACAAGGCTTCGGAGGAGCCGATGTCGGACTGGATGCCTCCTTGACTTTTGAACAGGAAGGAGCATTGACTCCCGGCAAAATAGCCCACTTCGACGAACTGAACACCTGGACGCAAAGCGGTACCTCACGCATGATAAGAAAGGATGACTGGAAACTGGTCATGAATCATTATGGTAACGGAGAACTTTATAATTTAAAGAAAGATCTTTCGGAAATTCATAATCTGTTTGGCGAGAAGAAATACAGCGAAATTCAAACAGAACTTCTGACCCGTTTACTGGCATGGGAGTTGCGTTTGCAGGACCCGCTGCCTCTCCCGCAAAGACGTTACCATTTTAAACAGAATCCATTTAATTATCTCCACCCGGAACACTAAAGAATAAGAAGATTGTACATACCTACGGATATTAAAAACATGATTCCATGAAGTCTGCCCCGCAACGGCCTATTTTTGTATCCGTAAACATAAAACAGAAATATATGAAATTGATTTTGCGATTAGGATTGATCTTGTTTACAGGATTTATTTCCATCTCTACAGCATCAGCACAGTTATATGGAACGGCAGATACAAACGCTCCGGAACTACGTGTTCCGACATCTGTAAAGCCAGCATTTGATTATTGGATGAGGGACACTTGGGCTACGCTGGGTCCCGACGGTTATTATTATATCACAGGAACCACCTCTACCCCCGATCGTTACTTTCCGGGACAGAGACATTGCTGGGACTGGAACGACGGTTTGTACCTGTGGCGTTCCAAAGATATGAAGTCCTGGGAAGTCAGAGGACAAATATGGTCGATGGAAAAAGACGGCACTTGGCAAAAGAAGCCGAAAGTATATAAAGCGGGAGAGAAATATCAGAAGAAATCTATCAACGGTGATCCGATGGACAACCGCTTTCATGCAGTGTGGGCTCCGGAAATGCATTATATCAAAAGCGCGAAGAACTGGTTTATCGTTGCCTGCATGAATGAGTCGGCAGGCGGGAGAGGTTCTTTCATTTTGCGGAGCAAGACCGGAAAACCGGAAGGACCGTACGAGAATATCGAAGGTAATAAAGACAAAGCCATCTTCCCGAACATCGACGGAAGCTTGTTCGAAGATACGGACGGCACTGTCTACTTTGTCGGGCACAACCATTATATCGCCCGTATGAAACCGGATATGAGCGGATTTGCCGAGGAACTGAAAACATTGAAAGAGAAAAAATATAATCCGGAACCGTATATTGAAGGAGCGTTTATCTTCAAATATGATAACAAATATCACCTCGTACAGGCTATATGGTCGCACCGTACGTCGGAGGGAGATACCTATATCGAGAAAAAGGGAGTAACCTCACCGAAGACACGTTATAGTTACGACTGCATCATCTCGACAGCCGATAATGTGTATGGTCCCTATAGCAAACGCTACAATGCCATCACGGGAGGAGGACACAACAACCTTTTCCAGGATAAGGATGGAAACTGGTGGGCTACCATGTTCTTCAATCCGCGTGGGGCACAGGCGGCAGAGTATAAAGTGACGTGCCGTCCCGGATTAATTCCGATGATCTATGAGAATGGTAAATTCAAACCCAACTTTAATTATAATACCAAATGAAAACTTCTTTATTGATAGCAGGCAGCCTGGCTCTGGTCCCGATGACGTATGCGCAGGACAAGCCGAATATTATTATCATACTGGCAGACGATTTGGGCTTCTCCGATCTCGGCTGTTTCGGTGGTGAGATTCATACACCGGTACTGGATAAACTGGCAAAGAATGGCGTCCGTATGACGCAGATGTACAACAGTGCCCGTAGTTGCCCGTCGCGTGCCAACCTGTTGACGGGACTTTATCCGCATCAGACGGGATTGGGACACATGGACGGCAGTCATCCTGCCTGGCCGAAAGGATATTCCGGTTTCCGTTCCAATTCGGACAACGTCACGATTGCAGAAGTCCTGAAAGATGCCGGATATTTTACGGCTATGTCAGGAAAGTGGCATTTGGGGAATAAGTCGAATCCTATTCTTCGTGGTTTCCAGGAGTATTACGGTTTGTTGGGCGGATTCAACTCTTTCTGGAATCCGGCAGTATATACCCGTTTGCCGAAAGACCGTACGCCCAGACACTATGAGGAAGGAACTTTCTACGCTACCAATGTGATAACGGATTATGCGATTGACTTTATCGACCAGGCACATCAGGAGAAGAAACCGTTGTTCCTGTATCTGGCCTATAACGCTCCCCATTTCCCTTTGCACGCGCCGAAAGAAGTGACCGATAAATATATGTCTCTCTATATGCAGGGATGGGACAAGATTCGTGACGCCCGCTGGAAACGGATTGTTGACCTGAAACTCATGCAAGGCAAACCGGCACTTAGTCCACGTGGTGTAGTTCCCGAAAGTCTGTTTGAAGATGAAACGCATCCGCTACCGGCATGGGACTCATTGACGAAAGATCAGCAGACCGATCTTGCACGCCGTATGTCTATTTTTGCCGCTATGGTAGATGTGATGGACGCGAACATCGGCCGGGTAGTAGATGAATTGAAGAAGAACGGTGAGTTGGACAATACGTTTATCATGTTTATGTCCGATAACGGAGCTTGTGCCGAATGGCACGAATTCGGTTTCGACAAACAGACCGGAGTCGAATACCATACCCATACCGGAGAAGAACTCGACCAAATGGGTTTGCCCGGAACCTATCATCATTACGGTACAGGCTGGGCAAATGTCTGCTGCACGCCGTTCACGCTGTATAAACATTATGCACACGAAGGAGGTATTTCCACACCATGTATCATTTCCTGGGGTAATCATGTGAAGAACAAAGGCGGACTGAATCATCAGCCTGCACAATTCTCCGATATCATGTCTACCTGTGTGGAACTGGCAGGAGCCACTTATCCGAAAGAATATCAGGGAAGAGCGATTCTGCCTACGGCAGGTCAGTCTATCCTTCCGATTGTGAAAGGAAAGAAGATGCCCGAAAGATACATCTATGCGGAACATGAAGGCAACCGCATGGTGCGTAAAGGTGACTGGAAGCTGGTTTCCGCCAACTTCAAAGGAGATGAATGGGAATTGTACAACATCAAGGAAGACCGTACCGAACAGCATAACCTGATCGGCAAATATCCTGAAATGGCAAAAGAATTGGAAACAGCCTATTTCGAATGGGCGGACAAGAGTGATGTACTGTATTTCCAGAAAATATGGAATACCTACAATAAAAATCGACGGAAAGATTTTAAAGAATATAAAACCCGCTAATGCTTATGGATAAGAGAATCTTACTAACTCTGGCTTTAGGAGCCATGTCGCAGGTGTTTACCCATGCATGGGAGCCTAAAGGAGATAAAATAAAAACAGTATGGGCTGAACAGGTGACGCCGGAAAATGTGTGGCAAAGTTATCCCAGACCACAGTTGCAACGGGCAGAATGGATCAATCTGAATGGATTGTGGAAGTATGCCGTAACGGATCAGAACACGTCCCGGAAGAATGTTTCCTTTGAAGGGGAAATCCTGGTCCCGTTTGCGATTGAATCATCTCTGTCCGGAGTGCAGAAAACATTTCTTCCTACGGATAAACTATGGTATCAACGTGAGTTCACCTTAGATCCTTCCTGGAAGAACAAATCTACTATCCTGCATTTCGGAGCAGTGGATTATGAATGTCAAGTATGGGTGAATAACCGGTTGGTCGGTACGCATAAAGGAGGAAACAACCCGTTCTCGTTCGATATTACTAAATACCTGAAGAAGAGTGGCTCTCAAAGCATTGAAGTAGCTGTCACCGACCCGACGGACACGGAATCTATCTCCCGAGGGAAACAGCAACTTAACCAGGAAGGTATCTGGTACACACCTGTATCGGGTATTTGGCAAACTGTGTGGCTGGAAGCGGTGAATAAAACCTATATTCGTCAGGTACTTCCTTCCACTGATATTGAGAGAAAATCCGTGAAGCTGGCTTTCGATATAATCGGAGCCAAAGGCAATGAAGAAGTGAAAATAGAAGTGTTGGATGATGGCAAAGTAATCAAGACGGTGGAACAAAAGTTGAGTAATGCGATGGAGATAGACGTTCCGAACGCTGTCTTATGGTCTCCCGAATCTCCGAAACTGTATCATTTGAATATTGTCTTATCCAATGGAGGACGTGTTTTAGACCGGGTAAAGAGTTACTTTGCCTTGAGAAAAGTAGATGTCCGTAAAGATGAGTGCGGATATAACCGTATTTGCCTGAATAACCAACCCATCTTCCAATACGGTCCGCTGGATCAAGGCTGGTGGCCCGACGGATTGTTGACTCCTCCTTCCGAGGAAGCGATGTTGTGGGACATGGTGCAGTTGAAGAAGATGGGATTCAATATGATCCGTAAACATATCAAAGTAGAACCGGAGCAATATTATTATTACGCTGATTCCTTGGGATTGATGATGTGGCAAGACATGGTTTCCGGTTTTGCTACGTCAAGGAAGAAGGAGGAACACGTCAATCCGTTGGCTACTACTGATTGGAACGCTCCCGAAGAACACACCCGCCAATGGCAAAAAGAAATGTTCGAGATGATCGACCGTCTCCGTTTCTATCCCTGTATCACTACCTGGGTGGTTTTCAATGAAGGATGGGGACAGCACAACACGGTGGAAATCGTAAATAAAGTGATAAAATACGACGATACACGCCTGATAAACGGAGTGACCGGCTGGACGGACAGAGGCGTAGGCGATATGTACGACGTACATAATTATCCTGTCACTTCCATGATTCTGCCGGAGAACAACGGCAACCGCATTTCCGTACTGGGAGAATTCGGCGGCTATGGCTGGGCGATCAAGGAACATATCTGGAATCCGAATATGAGAAACTGGGGGTACAAGAATATCGACGGAGCAATGGCATTGATTGATAGCTACGGCCGTCTGGTATATGATTTGGAAACGCTGATTGCCCAAGGGTTGAGTGCGGCTGTTTATACACAAACCACAGATGTGGAGGGAGAAGTAAACGGCCTGATTACTTACGACCGGAAAGTAACTAAAATACCGGAAGGCTTGTTACACCTGATGCACAACCGTTTGTATGAAATCACCCCTGCGAAAGCTGTTACTTTGATTGCAGACAGTCAGAACGGAAGCAAGAATACCCGCCTTGTCAGTATGAACGGTCAGGAGCTGAAAATGACTTCTTTGCCTTTCGACTGTCCCCCTCGTTCTACGGTAGTATCAGAAGCTACTTTTAAGGTGGATAAGGATTTCAATCATCTGTCTTTATGGCTGAATGTTGCCGGAGAAGCCAAAGTTTGGCTGAATGGAGTGGAAGTCTTTGCGCAGGAGGCAAAGCAGACCAGGCAATATAATCAATATAATATCAGCGATTACAGCCGTTACTTGCGAAAAGGAAGTAATTTGTTGAAAATTGAAGTGAAAGATAGCAAGAAGATGAGATTCGATTATGGGTTGAGGGCTTATTAACAGAATTGTTTTTCTTTTGTCTGTTTCTATTGTAAGGTATGTACCTTTTATTATTTATTACCTTATTTCCAATATATTCCAAATAAATCATTTATCTTTGTCACACGCTTTCTGCCCATCAGCGTGATGGAACTGGTGGAAAGTGGTTTTATCTCTTATTGGAGTAAAAGCGTATTATCTCTCGCTCATGAAAATTAGCAACTTTCGACCAAAGAGAGATGATTCAGCAGATACTCCACGCGAACGGTGTATATCAACATATCCGTCAGGAATGTGTTATATATAAACGATTGGCGTGGGTGTCTGTTGTTATCATTATCCTTTGGAAAGGTCTTGCTAAGCCTCATGAGCGGATAATGGTGCAACAGCATCTGCGCCTTTCTTGTATCCGGTCGGTTTATTCATAATACCCCAATATAACCTAACCAATCCCCGCCCACCGGACTGCAGGAAGCGTAGATGCCCGTTGCACTAATATAATAAAAAGAGTATCCCTCTTTCATTGTATCACACATAAAAAAACGAACATTATGTCAGAATGGATTAGCGTAGAAGAAGCGGCTAAGAAATACAATCTTAAAAAAGAATATATCCAACTTTGGGTGGATATGCGGGTAATCATGTCATATTTCAAGGATTACAAAACGGTTGTAAACGATGAAAGTCTCCGTGGATTCCTGAAAACCAGGGAGAAAGGCATTGATCCGGAATATGTGAAAGCATTGGAACAATTCTGTATCAGTAAATCCGAGACGTGCTTGATATATGCTTTCCTCTTAGGGGCACGCGACAAAGAGCTTGAAATGTATAGGGAAGCCAAATCACAGCGAGATGCGTTACGGGGCATGTGGATGGAACAAAACGAACGGGTACGGGATTTAGAAATAGAACTTGAATTAGGACGGGGCGGTTGTTATAAATGCCTGTTAAAAAAACTGTGTATAAGAATCAAAAGAATAAAACTGAATTGGTCCACAAGGATGCATCAATGAACAATCGTCTTATTTTGTTGAGCTAATACTTAGCAATTTGTACTCTTTTTATTGTCAATCTGTCAGAATAATATTTAAGTAATTGACTATCAATTTTATACTGTATGACAATAGATGCTGATAATAAGCTGACAATAAAATATATGCACTTTTATTGTCAGCCTTGATTTCTTGTCAAGCGTCTTATTTTAAGATTAATCAAGTGGGACTTTATGGGGAGAGTAGCCGGTATATTTACGTTGGGATGGCGGCATCGTTACGTTGGGATACCGGTATAATTCCACTAAAGCACCGGTATCTTTAGTTCGTCACGGCCGTGACAAGATCTTCCCACGGCCGTGGTAGGAACTCGTCACGGCTGTGGGAAGAAGTCACCACGGCTGTGGGAAGTTAACAATATCGGCACGTTAATGGAATGATGGTTATGGGATAATAGAAGTATAACGGGTGTATAACGGTTGTTTAATGAGGATTTGTCACGAAAGGAGCTGGTAAGCTGACTATGAGAAATAGCCTAAAACGTTATGAGAATAAGCCGGAATTTACGCTAAAATAGGGAGTATCTTATGAGAAACACTTTTTAATACGGTATTTCTCATAAGATAATTGTTTGATTATATGCTCTTTATAAGAATTGATGAGAATATGAGAAATGAAATTAAAAAATCTTCTCTAGTAAGCGATTTCTGATTGCTAGAGGTTATAACTTAACTTAGTAATTCTTTTGTAGCCAGACTCCCAACAGCTTGTCGGATATTTCATAATGATTTTGTTCCTGCGAGACTAGATTCTTTTCCAGTAATCCCTTGAGTGCAGCTTGTACGGAACTCGGAGTACTTAGCTTGTATTTTTTTATAAATTTTCCTGAAGTGACTCCGGTTGCTTTTTGTTCTTTTCCGATAGCAATCAGTACTTCTTTCTGTTTTTCCGGAAGGCGGGAGAAAATCTCCTGATATGTGAAGTCCTGCATCTGCAGGATATTGGTCAGGGCAATACTTTGGAGGGAACGATCACACACTTCCCCTTTTCCGGTCAGTATATATAATTCATTAAACATGAGTTGTACATACCAGGTATGTCCTTCAAAGAAATTATATACTTCGTCTATCAGTTCTTCTTCAATACGTTTCTTATTTTCAAGGAAAAGCCTTTCAACAAATGCCCTGTATGCCGTAAGCGGAATGCTCTTTAGTTGCATCATATTGACACTTTGATAAAAAGGTCGGGCCGGGCTGTTGAACATATTCATCATAATGTGTTTCTGGCTTCCGGCAAAGATGAAACGAGCATTTTGGCAATGCTGGACTTTAGTTCTCAATATGGCTTCTACATTCTTCTCTGTGTAATTGCCTATTTGCTGAAATTCGTCGATGGCTACGATACAAGGTTTATCAGCCTGTTCTAAATAAGCGAAGATTTCATCCAGTGTTGTTTCTGCAGTATGAATGTCTCCTAATCCAATATCGAAGGTGGGTTCTCCCGTAACAGAATCCAGTTTAAAACCTGCGCGCAGTGAGGAAATGACGGAGAAGAAACGTTCGATGAACTTCATTCCTTTGGGTTTGAGCTTCTCGAAAATCTCTTTTCCCAAAGCGAATACAAATTCCCTAAGGCTGGCTGTCGCATAAATATCAATGAAGAATGTATAGTAATGCTCTTTAATCTCATCCTGATAAAAGCAATGACGAATCAGACCTGTCTTTCCCATGCGACGCACAGAAATGATAACGACATTTCTTCCATTGGTTATGTTACGTATCAACTGTTCTGTTTCCACTTCGCGGTCACAAAAGTAATGGGGAGATAGGTATCCGCCTACGATAAAAGGGTTATTAACGATTGCCATACTGATTATTATAAATACAATTATTACAAATATAATAATTATGTTTATAATAAATCCGATTTACCTCCTCTTTTTAATAAACATTGTTTTTCTGCCTGCAATAATTTTCTCCTGAAAGCCGGAAGTTTCTGAAAGACTTTTATCTTTGCAACTATAATACATACGGCACTATGAAAAAAGTGATTCTGATTTTTGTGACAATCGTCCTTTCCGGTCTGCTTTATGCAAAAGATAATAAGAGTACCGATGCGTTACTTCGTGAGATTGATGGTATCATTAAAAACCGTCAGATCTATGGAGCGGAAAAGGAGGCGCGTATCGCTGACCTGAAGAAATTGTTGGCGGAGGCTACTTCCGATGAACAACGATATGGTTTTTGCGGACGTCTTTTCGATGAATACCGGGCTTATAATCTGGATTCGTCTTTTGTCTATGCTCAACGGAAAGAGGAACTGGCGCATCGCATGGATAAACTGGATTACCTGGATGATGCTGCCATGAATATGGCGGAAGTGATGGGAACTACCGGAATGTATAAAGAAGCGTTGGAACTATTGGGGCAGATTAATAAGAAAACGTTGCCCGATTATCTCTATGGTTACTATTATCATCTGTATCGCACTATTTACGGATTGATGGGAGATTATGCCGTTACGGAGAAAGTCAAGAAAGAGTATTATCGAATGACGGATCTGTATCGTGACTCTCTTCTGCAGGTCAACGCTTCCGACTCTTTGGGGCACGTATTGGTGATGGCGGATAAGTGTATCGTACATGCTCAATACGATGAAGCCATCCGTATGCTGATGGAATATTACAACAAACCTTCTTTGGATGACCATTCAAAAGCAATGCTTACTTATACTCTCTCCGAGGGTTACCGGTTGAAAGGCGACAAGCAGGGGCAAAAACATTACCTGGCCCTTTCGGCTATTGCCGACCTGAAATCGGCAGTAAAGGAATATGTATCTTTGCGCAAACTCGCTTCCCTTGTTTACGATGAAGGGGATATTGACCGTGCCTACAATTACCTGAAATGCTCCTTAGAGGATGCCACTCTTTGTAATGCCCGCCTTCGTACGTTAGAAATCTCGCAAGTCTTTCCTATCATTGACCAGGCTTACCAATTGAAAACCAAACGGCAGCAGCAGGAGATGAAAGTATCATTGATTTGTATCAGTTTGCTTTCCGTATTTTTGTTGGTTGCCATTTTCTTCGTTTACAAGCAGATGAAAAAGGTTGCTGCCGCACGTCGCGAAGTGGTTGATACCAATACGTTGTTGCAAGAACTGAACGAAGAACTTCACGACTCCAACTCGCAACTGAAAGAGATGAACCATACGCTTTCGGAAGCCAACTATATCAAGGAGGAATATATCGGCCGATATATGGACCAATGCTCCACTTATCTCGACAAGATGGATTTATACCGTCGTTCCCTAAATAAAATTGCCGCTGCCGGAAGAGTGGAAGAACTATATAAAGCCATTAAATCTTCTCAATTCCTTGACGAAGAACTGAAAGAGTTTTATGCAAATTTCGACATGACTTTCCTGCAACTCTTCCCCAATTTTGTGGAGGAATTTAATGCGCTGCTCACAGAACCCATGCAACCCAAACCGGGAGAACTGTTGAACACCGAACTCCGTATCTTTGCCCTTATCCGGCTGGGGATTACGGACAGTACCAAGATAGCGCAATTCCTCCGTTATTCCGTGACTACCATTTATAATTACCGGACCCGTGTCCGTAACAAAGCTTTGGGAGAAAGAGATGAATTTGAGACTAAAGTAATGCAAATAGGGAAGGTGGAAGAATAAGAAAATCACTACTTTTTTAGTCTGACTTCTATTTTATAAAGTTCTTATATTTAGTGGTTTATACTGTGAGGTACTGTGTAAATCACTATATTTTTGCTATCTGCTCAAAGAAGCAGTATGAAATGTGGATACTTTTGTTTCACGGTCATTTCAGCAATGACACAGAGAACGAAAACAAAAGTAACCCTAATATTAACTTTAAATTAATGTACATGAAACAGAGTATGAAGTCGAAAGGCTTTGAACGCCGCCTCTTATTAATAATGTGGGGCTTGTTCCTATCTCTTAGTGCATTCGCACAACAGATTTCAATAAAAGGACATGTAGTAGATGCCACAGGTGAACCGGTGATCGGTGCCAGTGTGGTGGAAGGACGTACAACGAATGGTACGATAACCGATGTAGACGGTAATTTCTCATTAAGCGTTCCGGCTAACAGCACGCTGACTATCTCTTTTGTCGGCTATAAAACGCAGACTGTTCCGGTGAACGGGAAAAACTCGTTGAAAGTAACCTTGCAGGAAGATACGGAAGTATTGGACGAAGTTGTTGTAGTAGGTTACGGAACGATGAAAAAGAGCGATTTGACTGGTGCCGTATCTTCTGTCGGAGTGAAGGACATCAAAGACTCTCCGGTAGCTAATATCGGTCAGGCAATGCAGGGAAAAGTATCCGGCGTGCAGATTATCGATGCCGGTAAGCCGGGTGATAATGTCACCATTAAAATCCGCGGT
The DNA here is from genome assembly GCF_019052435.1 of Bacteroides sp. MSK.20.12. NCBI lineage: Bacteria > Pseudomonadati > Bacteroidota > Bacteroidia > Bacteroidales > Bacteroidaceae > Bacteroides > Bacteroides sp. MSK.20.12. Next base: position 42,244 of record NZ_JAHQVH010000006.1, read on the forward strand.
TTGGGTACGATCAATAACAGTAACCCGCTGATTGTCATTGACGGAATTCCTACCGACTTGGGATTGTCTTCCTTAAATATGGCTGATGTGGAACGGGTAGACGTATTGAAAGATGCTTCGGCAACAGCTATCTATGGTTCGCGTGGTGCCAACGGTGTGGTGATGATTACCAGCAAACGTGGTGCCGAAGGTGCCGGAAAAGTAACGGTAAACGCAAACTGGGCTATTCAGAACGCTACTAAAGTACCCGATATGCTGAATGCTGCGCAATATGCCGCTTTGAGCAATGATATGCTGTCTAATAATGATGATAATACAAACCCTTATTGGGCAGACCCTTCTTTATTGGGAACAGGAACGAACTGGCTGGATGAGATGCTACGTACGGGAGTGAAACAAAGTTATTCGGTTAGCTATTCCGGTGGTACGGAAAAGGCACATTACTATGTATCCGGCGGTTTCCTCGACCAGTCCGGTATCGTGGAAAGCGTTAATTACCGTCGTTTCAACTTTCAGGCAAATAGTGATGCCCAGGTTAATAAATGGTTGAAGTTCACTACTAATCTGACATTCAGTACGGACGTGAAAGAAGGAGGAACTTACAGCATCGGAGATGCGATGAAAGCACTCCCCACCCAGCCGGTGAAGAATGAAGACGGTAGCTGGAGCGGTCCCGGACAGGAAGCGCAATGGTATGGAAGTGTCCGCAATCCGATCGGTACGTTGTACATGATGACGAACGAGACGAAAGGATATAACTTTCTGGCAAATATCACCGGAGAGATTGCCTTTACCAAATGGTTGAAGTTGAAAAGCACCTTCGGTTATGACGCCAAATTCTGGTTTGTCGACAACTTTACTCCGGCTTACGACTGGAAACCGAATCCGGTAGAAGAATCCTCCCGCTATAAGAGTGACAACAAATCATTTACCTACCTGTGGGATAATTATTTTGTATTCGACCATACTTTCGCCCAAAAACATCGTGTAGGTGTGATGGCAGGTTCTTCCGCCCAGTGGAACAACTATGATTACCTGAATGCTCAAAAGAATATCTTCATGTTTGATAATATCCATGAAATGGACAACGGAGAGAAGATGTACAGCATCGGTGGCAGCCAGAGCGACTGGGCACTGCTTTCTCTGATGGCACGTCTCAACTATTCTTACGAAGATAAATACCTGCTTACAGCCACTGTGCGCCGTGACGGTTCTTCCCGCTTCGGTAAGAACAACCGTTGGGGAACATTCCCTTCCGTTTCTCTGGCATGGCGTATTTCGCAGGAAGAATGGTTCCCGAAAGACAACTCTCCGGTGAATGACCTCAAACTGCGTATCGGATACGGTGTGACCGGTAATCAGGAAATCGGTAACTACGGTTTTGTTGCTTCCTATAATACGGGAGTCTATCCTTTCGGCAACAACAACTCCACCGCTTTGGTATCTACCACCCTTTCCAATCCGAATATTCATTGGGAAGAGGTACGCCAAACCAACTTCGGTGTGGATATGAGCCTGTTCAATTCACGTGTCAACCTTTCGCTGGATGCCTACATCAAGAAGACGACTGACATGTTGGTGAAAGCTTCCATCCCTATCACCTCCGGTTTTGAAGATACTACTGAAACCTTTACCAATGCCGGCAAGATGCGCAACAAAGGGGTGGAGATGACCCTGCGCACCATCAACCTGAAAGGTCTTTTCTCTTGGGAATCTGCTTTAACGGCTACCTATAACAAGAATGAAATTCTGGACTTGAACAGCGAAACCCCGATGTTTATCAATCAGATGGGTAATTCATACGTGACTATGCTTAGAGCCGGTTATCCGATCAATGTATTCTACGGATACATGACCGACGGGCTTTTCCAAAACTGGGAGGAAGTAAACCGCCACGCCACCCAACCGGGAGCCGCTCCGGGGGATATCCGTTTCCGGGATTTGAATAACGATGGAGTCATCAACGATGAAGACCGTACCGTTATCGGTAACCCGAATCCGAATTGGTTCTTCTCTTTAAGCAATAATTTCTCTTATAAGGGCTGGGAACTCTCCGTTTTCCTGCAAGGCGTATCGGGAAACAAGATTTATAACGCCAACAATGTTGACAACGAAGGAATGGCAGCCGCTTACAACCAAACCACAGCCGTATTGAACCGCTGGACGGGTGAAGGTACCAGCAACTCTATGCCCCGCGCCATTTGGGGAGACCCGAACCAGAACTGCCGTGTATCCGACAGATTTGTGGAAAACGGTTCCTATCTCCGTCTGAAGAATATCACGCTTTCGTATACACTGCCCAAAAAGTGGATGCAAAAGATTCAACTGGAAAATGCCCGCATCTCTTTCTCTTGCGAGAATGTAGCAACTATCACCGGATATTCCGGCTTCGACCCGGAAGTGGATATTAATGGCATCGACAGCAGCCGTTACCCGATTTCACGCACCTTCAGTATGGGCTTGAACTTTAACTTTTAAATCAGGAGAAAGAATATGAAAAAGATAATAACTTTAGTATTTATGTCTGCCGTGCTGGCATTGACATCGTGCAACGACTTCTTGGATAAATATCCTAAATATGGCGTCGATCCCGAGTCGGAAGTGACGAATGAGATTGCTGTGGCACTGACTACTGCCTGCTACAAGACTCTTCAGTCATCTAATATGTATAACCAGCGTATTTGGAGCCTCGACATCATTGCAGGCAACAGTGAAGTAGGAGCCGGAGGAGGTACTGACGGTTTGGAGACTGTTCAGGCTTCCAATTTCATTGCCCAGAGCGATAACGGCTTTGCCTTGTATGTATGGCGTTCTCCGTGGGTTGGGATCGGACGTTGCAACATCGTGCTTTCCAATTTGCCTTCAGCATCTATCTCCAATGAGATAAAGACCCGTTGCATGGGTGAGGCTTATTTCCTGCGTGCACATTATTATTATATTCTGGTTCGTTTGTACGGAGGGGTGCCTTTGCGCTTGGAGCCGTTTGAACCGGGAGAATCTGCGGATATTGCCCGTAATACGGTAGATGAGGTATATGCTCAAATTCTTTCCGACTGCAAAAATGCAGTGAATATGCTTCCTCCGAAAAGCAGTTATGGAGATGCTGACAGGGGACGTGCCTGCAAAGAGGCTGCAATGGCGATGCTGGCGGATATTTACCTGACATTGGCTCCCAACCATCGCGACTATTATAGTGAAGTAGTGACCTTGTGCAATAACATTGCTGCAATGGGATATGATCTGACTCAATGCAATTATGCCGATAACTTTAATGCGACGATCAATAATGGTGCGGAATCTCTCTTCGAAGTGCAATACTCCGGTAGTACGGAATATGACTTTTGGGGCGGCGATAATCAAGCATCCTGGTTGTCTACTTTCATGGGACCACGTAATTCGGGTATGGTAGCCGGTGCTTATGGATGGAACCTGCCTACGGAAGAGTTTGTCAAGCAATACGAGGACGGTGATTTGCGGAAAGACATCACTGTGTTGTATCAGGGTTGTCCTGCTTTTGATGGTATGGAATACAAACGTTCCTGGTCCAATACGGGTTATAACGTACGTAAGTTCCTTGTGTCGAAAACCGTCTCTCCGGAGTATAATACCAACCCCAACAACTTTGTAGTATACCGTTATGCGGATGTCTTACTGAAGAAAGCGGAAGCTTTGAATGAGCAGGGACATCCGGATCAGGCTGCCGAACCATTGAATATCGTTCGTAAGCGTGCCGGACTGACAGAGCTGCCGACCACTCTGACGCAGACCGAAATGAGAGAAAAGATTATTCACGAACGTCGGATGGAACTTGCTTTTGAGGGACACCGCTGGTTCGATATGATCCGGGTTGATAATGGAAATTATGCATTGACATTCCTGAAATCTATCGGTAAGAATAATGTGACCAAAGAACGTCTCCTGTTGCCTATTCCGCAGACGGAGATGGACTCCAATCACCTGATGACTCAAAATCCCGGTTATTAATCCGTTTTATAATCATTCATTTAGACAAATAATATGATGAAGAAATATATATATCAGTTGTTATGCTCTCTTTTCATCGGCGCAACGATGGTTGCCTGTACCGAGGATTATATGGAGACAGATAAAGGACATGATACCCTCACCCTTTCGGTGAATCAGCAGGAGTTGGTGTTGAACGAAAAGAACCATAGTCAGGAGGCGCTGGCGCTTTCATGGACTACCGGAACGAATTATGGAAGCGGTAACCGTATCTCTTATACGCTGGAACTGGCGAAAGCCGGAACGGACTTTGCGAATCCTTATTCGGTAGATTTGGGTACGGGAACGTATCAATGGACTAAGAAAGTGGAAGAACTTAACCAATTTCTGCATACGCAGTTCGGTATCGGTTATGCCGTGAAAGCGGAGTTGGAAGCACGTATCACAGCGGTTGTTGCCGGAATGGAAGATCAGAAACAGATTGCGACGGCTGCCTTTACGGTGACTACTTACCAGCCGGTTACTACGACGCTTTACCTGATTGGTGATGCTACTCCGAACGGATGGAGCGCCGATAACGCAACGGCAATGGAACGTACGGATAACGGACAATTTACATGGACAGGAAAGCTGAATACCGGATCGTTTAAATTTATAACGACCTTAGGAGAATTCCTGCCGTCGTACAACCGTGATGCTACTGCCGAAGAAGGATTCAAACTGACCTACCGTACATCGGGTGACCAACCGGACGAACAGTTCACAATCAGTAAAGAAGCAACTTATATCGTAAAAGCAAACCTGCTCGACCTGACATTGACACTTACCGAAACGGAAGATATTGGCTGGAGATATGAGGAGTTTTTCATTGTCGGTTCGTTTACGGGTAACAATGGTTGGGGATTTGAAGCACTGTCTAAAGATGCTGTCCAAATGGATCTGTTCCATTATGGAGCCGTGATTCCCTGGAAGGCGGACGGAGAATTTAAATTCGCTTCTGTGACAGATTTCGGTCAGGCGGATGCTTTCTTCCATCCTACCATGGCTAATGCTCCGTACACTTCGACATCCGTAGTGCTTGGAGGTGACGATAATAAATGGCAGATGAAGGAAGCCGAATGTGGCAAGCCTTATAAAGTATGGTTCTACACAGGAAAGGGAAAAGAAAAGATGCTGATGCGTCCGTTCACTCCTTACGAAGGGCTGTATCTGGTGGGTGAGGCAACTCCGAACGGATGGGATTTAGGCAATGCTACTCCGATGACGAAGAGTGCCGACAGTCCTTACATCTTTACCTGGAGCGGCACACTGAAAACAGGTGAGATGAAGATTTCCTGCGACAAGCAGTCAGACTGGAACGGGGATTGGTTTATGGCGGATAAGAGCAACAAGGCTCCGACGGGAGAAGTAGAAACGGCATTGTTTGTTGCTAAGTCGGATGCGGAATTGAGCAGTATGTATCCGGATACAGATTTGGGTAGTTTGGATTATAAATGGAATATTCAGGAAGCCGGTTCTTATCGGATTACGATTGACCAGTTGAAAGAGACGATTTCGATTGTGAAACAATAAAACAAGAATTCAAGATGAAGAAAATAATATATTTGGTGGCTGCTTTCCTGTGTATGGCTTGCAGTGACGATCATGGGTCGAACCAAGAGAATGGAGGAGCTTCGGGCAGTGTCACCGAAGTGACTCCGGTAACATCGGATTTAAGTGTGGACCTGTCTACGGATAAGGCTTTCTATAAACCGGGGGAGAAAGTGGTATTTACAGCAGAAGCTGCGTTGCCTGCCGGAACTAAAGTTCGTTATCGTCTTTTAGGGGAGGTTGTCGGAGAAGAGTCGGTGGTAAATGGTACCAGTTGGACATGGCAACCGCCTACTACTGATTTCAAAGGATATATGGCGGAACTGTACCGTCAGGAGAATGGTACAGATGTGATTGTCGGTACGATTGCGGTAGATGTATCCAGTGATCCGGCACGTTTTCCGCGTTATGGTTTTGTCGCTGATTTCAGTCGGGAGAAGACAGCCGAAAAGACACAGGAAGAGATGGCGTATCTGAATCGTCATCACATCAATTGGGTACAGTTTCAGGACTGGCATAATAAACATCACTGGCCGTTGGGCGGTACACGTACGCAGTTGGACGAAGTATATATGGACATCGCTAACCGGGAGGTTTATACAAGTTCGGTGAAAAATTACATTGAAGCGCAGCATCGTTTCGGTATGAAGTCTATGTTTTACAATCTTTGTTTCGGGGCGTTGAAGGATGCCGCTGCGGACGGGGTGAAGGAGGAATGGTATTTGTTTAAGGATGCTTCTCACACTACTAAAGACAGTCATGATCTGCCGGGCGGATGGAAAAGTAATATTTATCTGGTAGATCCTTCTAATAAGGAATGGCAGAAATATTTGAACGAGAGGAATGATGATGTATATGTGAACTTTGCCTTCGACGGCTATCAGATAGACCAGTTGGGACGACGCAGCACGCTTTACAATTACAACGGTATTCCGGTCAATCTGCGTGAGGGATATGCTTCTTTTATTGAAGCGACGAAGCAGGCTCATCCGGACAAGAGTTTGGTGATGAATGCGGTCAGCCGTTACGGTGCCCGTCAGATAGGAGAGACAGGTAAAGTTGATTTCTTCTATAATGAAGTGTGGGCGGATGAGGCTGATTTTACCAATCTGAAAGCCATTCTTTATGAAAATGGAGTCTATGGTAATTATCAGTTGAATACGGTTTTTGCAGCTTATATGAATTATAATAAAGCGGATAACCGGGGAGAATTTAATACGCCGGGTATCTTATTGACAGATGCTGTCATGTTTGCTTTGGGTGGTTCGCACCTGGAGTTGGGAGGCGATCACATGTTGTGCAAAGAGTACTTTCCGAATGAGAACCTGACAATGAGCGAAGAACTGAAAACAGCGATGGTTCGTTATTATGATTTCCTGACTTCTTATCAAAATCTGCTTCGTGACGGTGGTACGGAGAATAGTGTTTCCATGAATTGTACTAATGGCGAAATGAGATTGAATAGTTGGCCTCCTCAACAGGGATCGGTTACTACTTATGCCAAGCAGGTAGGTGGCAAGCAAGTGATACATCTTCTTAATTTCTCGCAAGCGAACAGCCTTAGTTGGAGAGATGTGGACGGTACGATGCCGGAACCGGCTCTGATTACAAAAGCGGCTTTGCAGATGAATCTGTCGGCAAAGGTGAATAAGCTGTGGGTAGCGTCGCCGGATGTACACGGAGGAGCTTTGCAGGAATTGGCCTTTACACAGGAGAACGGGGTTGTCTCATTTACATTGCCTTCCCTGAAATATTGGACGATGATTGTGGCTGAATAAAGCGGCTGCTACAGAATAACTAAAATGATAGGTATGATGATTAGATATAGATTATGGGTATGGGTGTTGTGCCTGGTATTTCCAACATGGGTTTGGGCGGAAAATGAGACACGTACATGCACTTCTTTTACACAGCAGGGACGTCAGGTGACTTTTCACTTGGCGGACAGTGCCGCCTTGCAATTGCAACTGTGCAGCTCTTCCGTCGTGAAAATCTGGTTCTCACCCGACGGGCAATTGCAACGAAGAAATGCTTCGTTTGCAGTGATTAATGAAGAACTGGAAGAGGTAGGAACTATTCATGTGGATGAACAGGCGGCCTGTTATGAGATATTTACTCCGAAGTTGCGTATCCGGGTGAATAAATCTCCGATGAGTCTTCAGATATTCGATAAATATCAGAAACTTCTGTTTAGCGATTATGCCGATAAAGGCCATGTCAGTGAAGGAACGAAGAAGGTGGAATATAAAGTGCTTCGTCGTGACGAGCACTTCTTCGGACTTGGTGAGAAAGCGGGAAAGATGGATCGTCGTGGCGAGTCTTATAAGATGTGGAATAGTGACAAACCTTGTTATAGCGTGGTAGAAGATCCTCTTTACAAGAGTATTCCTTTCTTTATGAGCAATTACCGGTATGGTATTTTCTTTGATAACACCTATAAGACGGAATTCAAATTCGGAACGGAAAGCCGTGATTATTACAGCTTTGAAGCGCCGAACGGGGAAATGGTATATTACTTTATCTTCGGTAAAGACTATAAAGAAATCATCAGCCAATACGTCGGACTGACGGGAAAACCTATCATGCCGCCGAAATGGGCGTTGGGTTTTGCTCAATGCCGCGGTCTGTTGACAAGCGAAAAGCTAAGTCGTGAGATAGCCGAAGGCTACCGGAAACGGGGAATCCCTTGTGATATTATCTATCAGGATATCGGCTGGACAGAATATTTGCAGGATTTCGAATGGCGCAAAGGAAACTATGAAAACCCCAAAAAGATGCTTTCGGATTTGAAAGAGATGGGTTTTAAGGTAGTCGTATCTCAAGACCCGGTAATTGCACAAGCCAACAAAAAACAATGGGAAGAAGCAGACCGTCTGGGCTATTTTGTAAAGGACAATACGAACGGCAAAAGCTACGATATGCCCTGGCCGTGGGGTGGAAACTGCGGAGTGGTAGACTTTACCCTGCCTGCCGTAGCCGACTGGTGGGGAACTTATCAGCAGAAACCGATTGACGATGGTGTCTCCGGCTTCTGGACAGATATGGGCGAACCTGCCTGGAGTAACGAAGAGCAGACGGAACGCCTGGTGATGAAGCACCATCTCGGTATGCACGATGAAATCCATAACGTCTATGGCCTGACCTGGGACAAAGTGGTGAAGGAGCAATTTGAAAAGAGGAATCCGGACCGTCGTGTTTTCCAAATGACCCGTGCTGCTTATGCCGGATTGCAACGTTATACGTTCGGCTGGACGGGTGATAGCGGAAACGGAGACGACGTATTGCAAGGTTGGGGACAATTAGCCAATCAGATTCCTGTAATGCTTTCCGCAGGTTTGGGATTAATCCCATTTTCTTCCTGTGATATTACCGGTTACTGTGGGGATATTGAGGATTATCCGGCTATGGCGGAACTCTATACCCGTTGGATTCAATTCGGTGCATTCAATCCTTTGAGCCGTATTCATCATGAGGGAGATAATCCGGTGGAACCATGGCTTTTCGGACCGGAAGCGGAAAAGAACGCGAAAGCAGCTATCGAACTGAAATATCGTTTGTTGCCGTATATCTACACTTACGCCCGCGAAGCGTATGATACAGGATTGCCTATCATGCGGCCTCTGTTTCTCGAATATCCAATGGATATGGAAACTTTCTCTACGGATGCTCAATTCATGTTCGGTCGTGAATTGTTGGTAGCCCCTGTGGTGAAGAAAGGTGCCCGCACAAAGAACGTGTATCTTCCCGAAGGTACATGGATAGACTACAACAACAAGCAGACAGTCTACACCGGAGAGCAGTGGACTACGGTTGATGCTCCCTTGTCTTCTGTTCCTATGTTTGTGAAGCAAGGTTCTATCATCCCCACCATGCCGGTGATGAACTACACCCATGAGAAACCGGTATATCCACTTACTTTTGAAATCTTTCCCGCACAGGAAGGTGCACAGGCTGCCTTTACTCTCTACGAAGATGAAGGAGAAGACTTAGGATACCAACGTGATGAATTTGTCAAAACACCGATTATTTGCGGCACTCTGGCAAATGGATATGAATTGACTGTCTCTGCCCGTGAAGGAAAAGGATACACTGTCCCCGGTCCGAGAAATCTGCTGTTCCGTATTTATTCTGCGAAAGCCCCGAAAGAGTTAGCTGTCAAAGGAAAGAAGATAAAGAAAACTAAACCGGAACGTTTGGAAGATAATTTAGAGAATGATACTGAAACTGTGGCGTGGAGTTGGGATAAAGAAACTGGTGTCTGTAGTGTGCGAATGCCTGATAAGGGTATTGATGAGCAGGTTATGATTATCTCCAAATAGTAGACAGAGACAAAATAGAGGGAAGTACAGCCCTAGTCATGTATTCCCTGTTTATTGGGCATATATATCCAGCATCTTGGGTATATATGCCCACCATGGTGAATATATATGCCTACCACGCTGGATATATATACAACAAACTATGAAGTACAACCTTAAACTTTAGGGAAGTATCGTGAATGGCGGAGGTAAAAACAATCTCTACCATTCACGATTTTTTCTAATTAGTGTTTTTTCTAAAATTTCAGAACCGCTTTTACCGGGAAATGATCCGAAGGAATATGAGATTCATACTTTCCAGTAGTTTCATTCTTGGTACGATAAGTATCCGTTAATACACCGTATTTCTCTACAGTAAAATTGGGGGTTACGAAGATATGGTCAATACGGTTTGGAGTATATGTGTTCGGATTCCAGCCTGTACATGTCCCATTAGTTGCATATCTCATTTGAGCTACCTCGTAAGAATCTGATAATATTCCGGATTCATGAAGAACCTGATAACTTTCGCTAGTTTGGTCTACATTGAAATCACCTGTTAGTATAACGGGATCTTTGCCACACATTTCCTTAATTTTGCTAATAACCAGTTTGGCACTTTCTCGACGGGCTACCACTCCGATATGATCCATGTGCAGATTAAAGAACCAGAATTTGAACTTACCGGTTTTGTCTTTGAATTCTCCCCATGTGCAGATGCGGGTATAAGCAGCATCCCATCCTTTATTGGGCTTTGTAGTGTCTTCCGACAACCAGAAGTTGCCGGACTTGAGTAGTTTGAACTTATCTTTCCGATAGAAAATAGGTGCATATTCCCCTTTCGTCTTGCCGTCATCCCGTCCTACACCTATGTAACTGTATGTAGGTAGAGCATTGAGCATATCCTCCAGTTGATTATGCTTTACTTCCTGCGCTCCAAAAATATCGAAATCATGGAAAGTGATTAACTGTGTAAGTATTGGGTAGCGTTGCTCCCATCCATTTCCGGCTTTGGCATCGTTCGGGTTACTGTTTCGTACGTTGTAGGAGGCTACATTCAGTTGCTGTGCATTCAGTATTGACGCACCGAAGAGCGTCAATACAATAAAAAGTTTTCTCATTGTTTTTTATTGTTAGATGGTTATTTAATATCTTTTTTTTCTGTTCGTTCGCTTCTGTATTCTTTGGGCGATGTATTGTATAATTTAGTAAATTCCCGGTAGAAATACGACTTGTTGGAGAAGCCTGATTTATACATGATTTCGGTGACGGTGAGCTTGGTAGTCTTTAGCAACCCGGCAGCATATTCCAGGCGGATGGTACGGACAAATTCGCTTGGGGTCTTTTCTGTTAATTCTTTGAGTTTGCGATACAATCCTGCTTTGCTCACTCCTATAAAGTCTGCTAGAGAATCCGGATTCATGGATTCATCGTCAATATTATCTTCAATGAACTTGATAATCTTGTTTAGTAATAGCTCATCTTCTTTGTGCATGGTGATTCCATCTCTTACAATAAGAGAAGAACGGCCCGATTTGAAATACTCTTTCATCAGAGAATATTTATTAATCATATTCTCTACTGCACTCAACACATGCCTTGGATGGAAAGGCTTCGGGATATACAGATCTGTACCATGATTATAAGCATTGATTTGGTCTTCAATAGAGTTTTTGGCAGAGATGTGGATAACAGGAATGTGCATTGTCCGTTCATTAGATTTCAATATGTCTGTCAGTGTAATACCATCTAGTTTAGGCATTAACACATCGCTGATAATGATGTCCGGTTGTTTTTGCTCTACTTCTTTCAGTGCCTCTTCTCCATTGCCAGCTTCGCGAACCTGATAGTAGGGAAGCAGAATATCTTTCAACAGTTCCCGGATATTCTTTTCGTCTTCTACAATCAGTATGGTAATTTCTTTCTGCTTAGGAATGAAAAGCATTTCACTGACCTCTGTTTCTTCTTCTGTAGGCTGACTTTCTTTTTCGGTATTCACGTGCATAGGAGGCAGGGATACATTGAATTCTACATATTCTCCCAAAGTACTTTCTATAGTGATTTCTCCACCTAATAATTCAGTCAGGCTTTTGGTTAGGTTCAGACCCACTCCGGTACTCCCGGCATGCTTCAGCTTACTGCTCTCGAAAATCTTAAAGCGACTGAATATTTCGCTCGTTTGCTTCTCAGTCAATCCCTTACCAGAGTTGCGTATACGGAAATGTAATGTTCCGGTAGTGGCATTCTGTCTTATTTCAGCATGAATATATCCTCCGGACGGTGTATATTTGAATGCGTTAGATAATAAGTTGAATATAATTTTCTCCAGCGAATTCCGGTCTGTAGTAAAAGACGACACTTCTTTACTTTTGAAACTAAAGTCTATTTTATTCTCTTCAGCAATTTCAGTATAGTTGTCTGACACATAATCAACGAGTAGGTGAATATCTACTTTCTCTGCATAGATAGCTGTATGTCCCGATTCTGCTTTCCGAAACTCCATTAGTTCGTTGATGAGTTTCTGCATCCGGTCGGCATTGTTCTTGATGATGTAGATATACCTTTTCGTATAACTGTCAAGGTCTGCTTTTTCCAGCAGATGCTGTGCCGGACCATATATCAGTGTTAGCGGAGTGAAGAACTCATGTGCCACGTTCGTAAAGAAGTTCAACTTCGATTCATGAATACGTTGTTGATTTTGCTTTTCAATATGTTCTAGTAAAATCTGGCGATTCAGTCGGATACGATTCTTGATGACAGACTGTGTTATATAAATAGCAATAGCAATTAAAATAAAATAGATAATAAAGGCAGTAGTACTTAGCCACCAGGGATAGGCGACATCCAGATGAAGAGAGTAGATTTGATTGCTCCATACACGGTCACCATTAGTACATTTTACTTCCAATTTATATTTCCCCGGAGGAAGTTTGGTGATGACGATATTGGGGTTGTTTTCGTTGTAAATCCATTCATCAGCGAAGTCAATAATCCGATAACTAAATTCGCAGTTCTCGTTGTTGATAAAGTCGTGTGTTGTGAACCCTAATGTAAGGTAAGGTTCGTCATAGGCAAGCCGGAGCGTATGATTAAGAATACGCTCGTAAATGTTTTGGCTGGTGTTATTAATTTTTAGACTATTCAAACTTAGAGTAGCAATATGGTCCCGTAAATGTATTTTGTTCTCATCGAAATAGTTCAGCCCACTGACTCCTCCGAAATACAACCATCCTGCTTTATCCTTAAAAATCGCTCCATCGGAAAATTCATCATTTTGTAATCCGTTTCTGGAAGAATAGTTAGTAATCTTTCCCGAAGATAGATTGATAAAAGAGATACCTTGATTGGTACTTGCCCAGATATTACCGTTTTCATCTTTTAGAATACCGTGAATCGTATTGTTGGGCAGTCCGTTATGATCCGTATATTCCATAATAGATGGCGGAATGTCTGCCGGAAACAATCGATTGAGGCCGTAACTGGTGCCTACCCAAATGCTGGCAGAATCTCCTTTGGTCAGATAGAGTATATCGTTGTTGGTTAGGGATAAAGTAGAGTCTATCTCATGAATTTGTTGGAAACATTCGGATGTGATATCGAACTTATTGATTCCGCCGCCTCGTGTGCCTAGCCAAAGTTCATTTTCATTATACCCGGCAATGACCGAATAAATGATGTTATTACTTGGTGAGGAAGGTCCGGGAGATTTATATTGTTTCATTTCTGTCACTTTATAACTTTTTCCTTCCCTTTGCAAGCTTAGTTTGATAAGTCCATAGCCGGAAGTGCCCAACCATAATAGTGAGTCGTTATGAGTGAACAGGATGCTGTATACAGCTTTGAAAGTCGGATATTCAGCAGGAATATTTAACTTCTTTACCTGACTGCTATTAAGTGGAATATAATTGATGCCCGTTCCCTCGGTCCCGATAAATATGTCTCCGGACATATTTTTTCGGATAGTATAGACAGAATTGGAAATCAATCCGTTGTCGGTTGACAGATAAGGTTCGACCTGCCGTTTCTGTTTGTCAAGCAGCAAAATTCCTTCTCCTTTGGTTCCCACGAGTATATTACCATTATCTTCTTCGCAAAAACAACGTACGGGATAATCAGTTTTTATGGTGTGGAATGGAGAACTGTGTTCATAGACTTCCAATACTCCTTGCCCGTCGGTGCCTACCCAGAGTATATTCTGCGAACCGATGTAGATGGTGAAAATGGGTGCTTTCGCTGGTAATTGAGGTAATTCCGTTGAAGTATTATCTTTCAGATTATACCTGATACATCCCCCTTCGATAAAGCTGATGAGAAGATACTCTTTGTGACAGATAACTTGCGAAACCGTTTTATTTTCCGGAATATCTATGCTATTCAGTATGCGGTTGTCCAAAGAAACGGTTAATGTCCGGTCATCGTTAATGATAAGATAATCTTGAGAAAGATAAATGCCGGAAATGAAAGCAGGTTGTTTGATTTCTTTTTTGAACGAGAGTTCGAGATTAGAGCTATGGACAGATAGTTGATAATGTAATAATTGTCCATGTTCTGTGAGGAAGAATACTTGGTCTTTGGCATCAATAACGAAGTTTTTGATGCCATCAGGCAGATTATTTTTCAATGGAACAAAGTCCTGTTTCCGGTCGTCAAAATAGAATAAACCTTGTTCTTTCACATAGCAGATAATGTATTTGCCGGAAGTGATACCCAGTAGGAATGATTTCTCTTGTTTGGGCGGATTGTTCTGCGTACCTAAATAATAAGGAGTAAATTGCTGTGTGGAACGTTTCCACCGGTTGACGCCATAGTCGGTAGATACCCACAATACAGAGTCATTTTGCTCGATAATTTGCCAGACCACATTGTTACTGATAGATCCTGCATTTTTATTATAAGAATAGGTTTTAAAGCTACGTCCGTTGTAGGCATTCAGCCCGTCCCATGTTCCTACCCAAAGCGTATGTTCCGAATCTTCCAGAAAACAATTCACTGAATTATTGGATAACCCGTCTGCATTCGAAATCTGTTTCACTACATTTTGGGAATGTAATAAAACAGGCATCAGGCATGAATAAATAAGGATGCAGATGTAGCGGAAATATGAGTGCTTTCGTAGAATCATGTCGCAAAGATAGAGAGGAAAAATAAGAAAACAAAGATAAAAATATGCTGTACAACACCTGTATACCCTTTTGAGAATATAGTGCACCTTTTCCGTTGTTGTGCAGGGTAGCTTTGTCATCAGAAATAAAAACAACACATATTTATTTAATAATTTGAAAATGGATATTGCAAAACGATTTCATCAAAACCCATTGTTGAAACCCTCCGACCTACAATCAGGAATAGAAGGTATGGAAATCACCTGTTTTCTGAATCCCGGCGTGTTCCGTTTCGACGGAAAAATTTGGTTATTACTGCGAGTGGCCGAACGGCCTGTGCAGAAACAGGGAGTTATTAGTTTTCCCGTATATAATAAAGATGGAAAAATAGAAGTGCTCTCTTTCGATGAGAATGACCCGAAACTGGATGCTTCTGATCCTCGTGTGATAGGATATGCAGGGCAGAATTATCTGACTACTATGTCTTATCTCCGACTGGTGTCGAGTGAAGACGGAATTCACTTCAAGGAAGAACCGGATTATCCTCCTATTTTTGGTAAAGGAGCATTAGAGGCTTTTGGCATTGAAGATTGCCGGGTGGCCACTACTGCCGATGGTTATTATCTTACGTTTACGGAAGTCTCTTCTGTAGCTGTTGGTGTAGGGCTGATTCATACTTATGACTGGAAAAACTATGCTCGTTATGGCATGATTTTCCCTCCTCATAATAAAGATTGCGCGCTGTTTGAAGAGAAAGTGAACGGAAAATATCTTGCACTGCATCGTCCGAGTAGCCCAGAGTTGGGTGGCAACTATATTTGGCTTGCCGAATCACCCGACCGGCTGCATTGGGGCAACCACTGTTGCATTGCAACTACCCGTCCTGATAGTTGGGACTGTGCCCGCGTGGGTGCAGGAGCGGCACCTATTCGTACAGAGGAAGGGTGGTTGGAAATTTATCATGGTGCGGACTATCAAAACCGTTATTGTCTGGGAGCTCTTCTACTTGATTTAAATGATCCTTCAAAGGTAATTGCCCGAAGTAAAGAACCTATCATGGAGCCTGTTGCTCCTTACGAACAAACCGGATTTTTCGGGAATGTAGTTTTCACCAACGGACATTTGGTAGAGGGAGATAAGATAAGGCTTTATTATGGTGCCAGTGATGAAGTAATCTGTGGGGCGGAGTTGTCTATTGCAGAGATTCTCTGTTCATTAAAGTCGTAATATAAATAAGATAGATAATGAATAAACTAAAAAGAGAGTATCAGTTCTTCAAACAGCAAACTTCTAATGTACGGGTCTTGCTGATGACTAATCTTCTTTATGCGCTGGTGCTTCCTGTAGTTGAGATTTTCGTGGGCGCTTATGTGATGCGCCATACCAGTGAACCGGTTTCGGTGGCTTTTTATCAGCTTTTCATATACATTGGTATCATCACTACCTCATTTGTGAATGGTTTCTTGTTGCGACATGTGAGTGTGAAGATTCTGTATGCAGGAGGGATATTAGTTAGTGGATTGTCGATGTTTGCCATGATGTTGGTAAAGTCATTAGGCTTTGTGGAATTGAGTATAGCCGGATTTGTACTTGGAGCTGCATCGGGCTTCTTCTGGACCAATCGCTATCTGCTGACTCTGAATAACACGACAGATGATAGTCGTAACTACTTCTTCGGGCTGGAGTCTTTTTTCTTTTCCATTACTTCGATTACTGTACCTTTATTGATTGGAGCATTTATCAGTCAGATAGATGGCAGAGAAATAATGGGATGCCTGATTGATATTAATGGAGCCTATCGGTTGGTGACGGTTGGAGTAATCATAGTGACTTTGTTTGCTGTAGCCGTTTTATGGCGTGGTAAGTTCGCCAATCCGGTGCAGAAGAATTTTCTGTATTTCCGGTTTTGCACACTTTGGAAAAAAATGTTGTTGCTGGCTTCCCTGAAAGGAATGGTACAGGGATTTCTGGTGACTGCTCCTGCTATTCTGGTTCTGAAGTTAGTAGGTGATGAAGATGTACTGGGTTTAATACAGGGAATCAGTGGTACACTGACAGCTGTTTTGGTTTATGTATTGGGACGAATAACCAAACCTGAAGACCGATCGAAAGTATTTATAGCCGGGCTACTTGTCTTTTTTATCGGTACTCTGTTCAACGGAATCTTGTTTTCAGTCACCGGAGTGATTATCTTTGTCCTCTGTAAGGTGATCTTTCAGCCATTGTTTGACTTACCTTATTACCCTATTATGATGCAAACCATCGATGCAGTAGTAAAAATCGAAAAAAGAAATGAATATACCTATATTTTAAGCCATGAGTTCGGACTATTTCTGGGACGTGCTTTTGGACTAATACTTTTTATGGTACTCGCATTTGTCATATCACAGGATTTTGCATTGAAGTATGCATTGATCCTGGTGGGAGCTTTGCAGTTGATTGCCTATCCATTAGCCCGGAACATCATCAGACAGAATCAAGCTATTCGCTAATATTTCAAAATCGTTAAATCGTCGTTGCAAACGAATGAATTATTATGTTGTACAGCACCTATATACTCTTTTGAGAATATAGTACACTCTATTTTTTGCGGGGTACGATAGTTTTGCCGGCAGAAAAACGATGAACGACCGATTTGGGAAAACTAAAAAAACGACGTATGATAAAACTAAAATCTGTAATCTATTTAATCAGTATGATGACACTAGCCGGATGCTCCGGACAAAAACAGGCATCCGTAGCTGTCGAAGAACAGAGCGGACAATGGATACTCGGCCCTTTTGTCCGCCCGGAAGGGGTGAATCCGGTGATTTCCCCGCAACCGACTACTTTCCAATGCCCGATGCGCAAGCAGCCGGTAAGATGGGAAGAGAGTGACACTTTCAATCCGGCGGCAACCGTCAAGGACGGGAAGATTGTGGTACTCTACCGCGCGGAAGACAACTCGGCGCAAGGCATCGGAAAGAGGACATCCCGCATTGGCTATGCGGAAAGTACGGACGGAGTGACGATGAGCCAAGCGGACGCACCGGTACTCTTTCCTTCCGAAGACGATTTTAAAGAAATAGAATGGGAAGGTGGTTGCGAAGACCCGCGTGTGGCAATGACGGAAGACGGATTGTACGTCATGCTTTATACAGCCTGGAACCGCAATCTTCCCCGCTTGGCGGTGGCTACTTCCAGAGACTTGAAAAACTGGACGAAACACGGACTCGCTTTTGCGAAAGCGTACAACGGGCGTTTTGCCAATATAGCAAGCAAATCGGCTTCTATTGTCACCGGAGTGAAAGACGGCAGACTGGTCATTGAGAAAGTGGCTGGCAAATACTTTATGTACTGGGGAGAGAATGCGGTATGTGCCGCAACTTCCGATAACCTGACCGACTGGGCTCCGGTACTGAACGAAAACAACGAACTAAGGGAGATAGCCAAACCCCGCAACGGATATTTCGACAGCCGCCTGACTGAGTGCGGGCCGCCGGCTATCAAGACAGTGAACGGTATTGTATTATTATACAATGGCAAGAACGGATACAAGGAAGAAAGGGACTCGGCATACCCCGCAGGCGCTTATTGTGCAGGGCAGTTCCTGTTTGACTCCAACGACCCTTATAAAGTACTCGACCGCCTGGATAAACCCTTCTTTGTGCCCGAAGCCGCTTTTGAAAAGAGCGGTCAATACAAGGACGGAACAGTGTTTATCGAAGGGCTGGCTTACTTTAAAAACAAATTATATCTCTATTATGGCTGTGCCGATTCGCAGGTTGCAGTAGCGATATGTGATGATAATATAGATTCGAAACTTAAAACACATAACTAATTTAATCTATGAAACATGTTTGTAAAATGAACACGGTTGTCTTAAAGTCGTTCAATGACCGGCTGAAGATAGCTACTGTTTCAGCTTTAATGGCAGGGACTTTCCTGTGTGTACCGTTTACGGTATATGCGGAAAGCCCTTCGGTATCGGGTATCGAACAGACCGTTCGGAATATCACGGTGAAAGGTGTGGTTGTTGATGCCGGCGGAGAACCGGTTATCGGGGCTTCGGTGCAACTGAAAGGTGCTGCCGGTGTGGGGACGATTACCGATGTGGACGGTAAGTTTACCTTGCCGGTTCCCGCTAATGGAGTGTTACAGATTTCCTATATCGGATACAAAACAGCAGAAGTGCGGGTGAACGGACAAGCCGGACTGAAAGTAACTTTGCAGGAAGATACCGAGACACTGGACGAGGTAGTGGTGGTAGGTTACGGTATTCAGAAAAAAGCTTCCGTGACCGGTTCGGTAGCTGCCATCTCTTCGGACAAGTTGATGGAAGTAAAAGCTCCCAGTGTGACGAATATGCTCGCCGGACGTTTGCCGGGTTTGCGTGCCGTACAGCGTAGCGGTAGCCCCGGTGATGATGGAGCTTCCGTCGATATTCGCGGATATGGAAGCATGCTGGTGATTGTAGACGGTATCGAGCGTGATTATACACAGCTCGACCCGAATGATATCGAGTCCATCTCTATCCTGAAAGATGCCGCCGCAGCGGTCTACGGTTTTAAAGGTTCAAACGGTGTTCTGCTGGTTACTACCAAGAAAGGGACGGAACAGAAGGTAAAGATAGAATATAACGGCTATGTAGGCTTTCAGAAAGTGACCCGCTATCCGGAGATGATGAATGCTTATGAGTATGCCTCTCTTTACAATGAAGCGATTCACAATGCCAACCCGTGGCGCGGAGCTTCCGCTTACTCGCAAGAACAACTGGAAGCTTACCGGAATGGTACGGCAGGTACGGACTGGTGGAGTGAGACGATGCGTAGCACCGCTCCCCAGACTTCACATAACTTGAGCCTGACAGGCGGTACGGAGAAAGTGAAATATTACATGTCTATCGGATATATGGACCAGGGCGGTATCATCCGTTCGGGCGACTGGAATTACCAACGTTACAACGTCCGTTCCAACCTGAGCGTGGAAGTGGCTAAGGGACTGAACGTGGAACTGCGTTTGAGCGGGCGCTTCGACAACCGCAAAAAGCCTTACAATGGCGATAACCTGTTCCGTTCGGCACAAATGGCCATCCCGACTTACTCCATGTATGCCAATGATAACCCGGATTATTGGGGAGCCGTAGGAGATATGGCGAATCCCGTGCATGTTTCCGATTCGGACGACAGTGGTTATGAAGACCGCCTGCGTCGCGAATTTAACAGCTCGTTGGCTATCACCTGGCAACTTCCCTGGGTGAAAGGACTGATGGCAAAAGCATTGGTTGCCTACGACTATACGAACAAGGAATGGAAAACGTGGCGGAAAGACCTCTCGGAATATACGTATGATTATGCGAATGAAGAGTATATAGAGAAAGTGGTTAATACCGCGCATCTGGAATCGAAACTGGAAAACTATGACAAACCGACCTATCAGTTCTCTATGAATTACAACAATACGTTTGCTAAAAAGCATAATATCGGTGCCATGCTCGTATGGGAAATGTATAATGACAAGAAGAACTGGGTGACCGGGACACGTGACTTTGCAATCGGGCTGATTCCTGACCTGGACTATGGGGATAAGACGAACCAGGAAGCTTCCGGTAAGACACAGGAAACAGCTCATGCCGGCTTGGTGGGACGTCTGAACTATGATTTCTCTAACCGTTATCTGGTGGAATTCAATTTCCGCTATGACGGAACCTATAAATTCCGTGCAGGTAATCGTTGGGGATTCTTTCCGGGTGTTTCATTGGGATGGCGTGTTTCCGAAGAAGCTTTTTTCAAGAAACTGTTGCCCGATATGGATAATCTGAAAATCCGTGCTTCGTACGCCAAAGTGGGAGATGAAGGAGATTTCGACGCGTTCCAGTATCTGGATGGATATACGTCTCACGGAAGCTATATCATGGGCAGCAACGGAGTGACTTCGGGCATGACTACGGTAGGTATGGCAAACCCGTGGCTGACCTGGTATGAATCGAAGATAATGAACATCGGCTTTGAGGCGTCTTACCACAGGGGACTGATTTCTGTGGAGTTCGACTGGTTCCGCAGAAACCGTTCCGGTCTGCCTGCCACCCGTGTAGGCTCATTGCCTACTATCTTCGGAGAATCAATGCCGCAGGAGAACCTGAATTCTGATATTAACACCGGATTCGAGATTGTAGTCGGGCATAAGAACCGGATTGGCAATTTCAATTATAATGTGTCGGCCAACTTCTCTACTACCCGGATTAAGTATGATTATGTGGAGCGGGCGGCTTCCACCAATATGTATGACGATTGGCGTAATAACACCAACGGGCGTTACAAGGATATCCGCTGGGGAAAGAAAGTAATCGGGCAGTTTACTTCTTTCGAGGAAATTTTGAACTCACCGGTTCAGGATAAGGACGGTAACCGTTCGCTGATGCCGGGTGATTTGAAATTCGAAGACTACAATGGCGACGGTATTATCGATGATAACGATACGCAACCCCTCGGACACGGTGCCACTCCTCGTATGTACTACGGGCTGAATATGTCCGGAGAATACAAAGGGTTCGACCTGACTGTCTTCTTCCAGGGAGCTGCCGGACACGATATTTATGTTAGCGGGGATATTCTCGACCCGTTTATCCAGCAAGGTTTGGGTAATGGGCTGGCTATCATGACCGACCGCTGGCACCGGGAAGACCCGACCGACCCTTATAGCAAATGGATTCCGGGATATATGCCTGCCGCACGCGTGGCAGGTGTCGCCGATAACCGTTCCAGTAACTCGTGGTCATTGCACAACGCAAGTTACCTGCGCCTGAAAACCTTGGAACTGGGATACACGCTTCCTAAAGTCTTGACAAAAAAGGCGGCTATCGACCGGGTGCGTTTCTATATCAATTGCAATAACCTGCTGACTTTCACCAAGCGTGACGGACTGATGAAGAACGTCGACCCCGAAAGCAATTCCAGTGGAATACGCTATTATCCGCAGATGAAGACGTATAACTTTGGCGTAAATGTAACCTTCTAAAACCAGTAAAGACAATGAATAGGAATTATCTGAAATATATATTGATAGGCGGGGCATCCATCTTCGTATGGACGGGATGCGATGATTATCTGAACCGTGAGAGTACCAGCGGTGTTAACACACCGGATTTGATTTGGCAAAATCCGAAAGCAATCACAGCCGTATTGGCGGATATGTATGACTCGGGACTGAAACTGGATGAGTTTGATGACTGGTATGGAAGCAAGAAAGCGAACCTGGCGAATCAGACCAGCCTCTCGGATGAGGCTACCGCCAGTTATCAGAAGGAGAGCGCATTCGACAAGTCGAACTCTACTTATTCTTATGGCGACTATGTATTCAACGACGACATGGTGACCCGCTACAAGCAAATCCGTATTGTGAATAACTTCCTGCTGAATATTGAGAAAACTTCCGTATTGAGTGAGGATGAGAAAGAAGAACTCGGTGCAGAAGCCCGCTTCATCCGTGCTATGCAGTACTTTGGACTGGTGAAACGTTATGGGGGCGTTCCTTTGCAGACTGTTCCGCAAGAATATACCGCAGGAAATACGGAAGCTCTTTACCAGGCTCGTGATACGGAAGCCGCGACCTATGATTTCATTATCAATGAATGTAAAGCTATCTATGAATCATTGCCGGAAGTACGCAGCAGTGATGCCAAATACCGCGCAAATCGTGGAACGGTGCTTGCCTTGTGGTCACGTGCCGCACTGTATGCCGGTACTATCGCTAAGTATTCCAAAACGCTGACTCTGACAGGCGAGGCTGTTTCCAAAGGATATGTGTATATTCCCGAGACAGAAGCGGAACGTTACTTTGACGAATGTTACACTGCTTCATCGAAGATTCTGGATGAAATGGTTCCCCGTGTGTATAGCTTGTATAAATCGACCGGTACGGAAGCGGAAGAGCTGGCGCAGAACTTTTACAATCTCTTTTCCAAAGCAGTGAATGGGGATAACGGAGAATATATTTTCCAGAAACAGTATAATGTGGCTGCCGGTAAAGGGCATATGTGGGATAAGCTGAATGTTCCTTTCTCTTATCGTGGCGACGGTTGGGGATGCGGCATGTCACCGGTACTGGAAATGGTAGAGGAATTTGAATATATTGACGGTACGGAAGGGAAGCTGAAGATGAAAGACAGCGGTGGAAAAGCTATCAGCTATGATAGCCCGTATGACATCTTTAAGAATAAAGACCCTCGCTTATTAGGTTCGGTTTACCTGCCCGGTGCTGATTATAAAGGATACGGCGGCGGTAAAATCGAATGGATACGCGGTGTCATCAACGGACAGGATGGGATAGGAACCAAGTATGAAGCTTCCGCCCAACCGGATAAGGAGAACAAGGTCGTAATAGACGGACAGACTTATAATACTTCGGGAAAAGACGGTGGCTCGTTAAGTGTAGGCGACGCCAGCAAGACGGGTTTCTATCAGCGTAAATTCCTGGATGAAAGTCTGACGGACTATACGGACATCGACGCAAAACGTTCTTCTACTCCCTGGGTGGTTTTCCGTCTGGCAGAAATCTATCTGAATCGTGCAGAGGCTTGCATGGAATTGAATCAGCACCTAGACGTGGCATTGAAAGATATCAATGAGATTCGCGGCAGGGCAGGCATCAAACTATTGACTGCCGGTAACCTGACGCTGGATAAAGTGCGCCATGAACGGAAAGTGGAACTTGCTTTTGAGAAGCATCGTTACTGGGATTTGAAACGTTGGCGCCTGGCTCATCTGGATGTAAGCAAAGGTGGTTTGACCAATTTCCGCGGCACGGCTCTCTGTCCGTATTACAATGTCAAGAGCGGCAAGTACACCTTTGAAACCGGTGTGCCCGAAAAGAGAAAGCGTCTTTTCCTTGAAAAGAACTACTATACGGTGTTCCGTGCCGAGGACTTGAGTACGAATCCGTTGATGGTACAGAATCCGGGTTACGGTAATTGATACGTCCAATTGTAAGTTTAAAGAAGAAACGATATGAATAAAATAATAAACATAGGATTGACTGCATTATTCGCCTGTTTCGTGGCGGCATGCGAAAATGACATCGATAATTATGATGCACCGAACGGTGGCGTGTATGGCACTATCTATGATAAGGAAACGAATGAACCGGTTCCTATGCCTGTGCCGGGAAGTAGCGGTGTGATGATGAGTTTGTACGAGCAGAATACGGGGGCTACCGCCTCTGTTGATTTCCGTGCCCGCCAGGATGGAACGTTTGAGCATACGAAGGTGTTCAATGGCAGCTATCGTATTCAGGCAAAGGATGGCCCTTTTGTCGGGGTATGTGAGGGATATGTCACCGTAAACGGACAAACGCAGGTTGATTTGTACACAATCCCGTTCTCGCGTATTAGCCTTGATGTGTCTGTATCGGCAGATAATAAGTTGACACTGACCTATGATGCGAAAACATCGAACGAGACATTGCAACTGACGGATGTTTCCGTTATATGGAATTATGCTCCGGGAGTGGATGTGAACAATGCAAACCATGCCACCCTCTCTTCACTGGGGACAAAGGCCAGTGGCACGCACGTCATCGACCTGATGAGTGATACTGAATTTATAGAGAATCATTATAAGATTGTTTCCAACAAGAATAGGGTGTATGTACGTGTTGCGGCTACGGTGACAGCAGAAAGCAAACCGTATGTGAATTACAGCCGGGTAGTGGAAGTAATTGTGAATGATATAAGATAAACGATAAAAAAGAAGGTAACAATGAAATATAAATTCTATTTATTACTGCTACTGTTGGCGGGCGGTTTGTTTGCCGGTTGCAGTTCGGACGATGACGGTGTGACCCCGCCGGACGAAAAGGACGGGGTATTGGTAAAAGTCATGTCTTACAATATATATAGCGGGCAGAAAGCTTATTCCGGGAAAAAGGGAATGGAAGCGATTGCCCAAGTGATTAAAAAGATAAATCCGGACTTGGCAGGTTTGCAGGAGTTTGAGACGAAGACTAACAAGGTGGAGAAAGCGGATATTATCGCCCTGATGAAAGAAGTGACCGGAATGCCTTATGCTTTCTTTGTCAAAACCCGTGATGTGGACGGCGGCGAGTATGGAAACCTGATTCTCTCGAAATATCCGATAAGTGATGAAGTGAATTATGATTTGCCGAGAATAGAGACAGTGGAAGATGTCTACCCGCGTTCGATGGGCGTAGTGAAAACAGAAAAAGATGGAAAGGATTTCTATTTCGGAGTGACGCACCTGTCTCATGTGGGCAACGAAACTAACCGTATCAACCAGACTACAACGATTATCGAAAAGACAAAGGGCTTGGATGAGCCAATGATATTGACTGGTGATTTCAATGCTTTAGCCGACTCCGGCCCGATGAAGATATTGTATGAACGTTTTGAAATCGGTTGCTTGAACGGGAACTATGGACTGACAACGGGAACGCCCGTTCCGGTGAAAGCGATTGATTTCGTATTGTACACTCCGGATGAAGGAATGTCTCCGAAAGCCTATGATGTGCATTATGATGCTTATGTAGAATCAGACCACTTTCCGGTGGTAGCTACGTTTAGTATAAACGATTAACCTAAAAAGACAGAAACATGAAAACATTGATACTTCATTTGAAACGGTTTTCTATCTATTCCCTGATGTTTGCGTCAGTCGGTTTTGCCGCTTGCGAGGATGAGAACCGGCAGGATATGACGCCTGAAATAGGTGAGGGCGAGGCCACTCCCAAAATCACTATGTACACACCGACAGCCGGTGGGAAGTCTACAAGCCTGACTTTATACGGTACGCATTTCGGCACGGATTTGGATAATATCCGCGTGACAGTCAACGGGGTGGACGCCGAAGTGACGGGTGCGTTGGGGAATATTATTACTGCCAATGTACAGAGAGGTTCCGGCTCCGGTCCGGTGAAAGTGTATATCGGTCAGGGAGAAGCTGCGCAAGAACTGACATATAAAACGGAGTTTGAGTATTCTCAGTCTCCTATTGTAAGTACTTATATCGGCAGTTATGTTCCTTCCGCAAAAACGGAGAAGAAAGAGGGGGCCCTCATGGAAGCGGTTCTTTGGAAACCGGGTTCTATCGCTTTCGATAAGGAAGGTGCTTTGTATATCGTGGAAGATGATGACCGTGATATCCGTATCGCGAAAAATAATCAGGTCGCTACTTTCTTACGCGGAGATGGAACCGGTGGAACTGTATTCAGAATGATGAATATCGCTTTCTCATCGGATGGCAATACTTTATTCTTGTCCAATGATGCCAACGCTTCGGGCAATGCGCATATTGCAACAATGCCATGGAGCAATGATACGCATCAGTATGATGCTGCTAATCTGTCTGCAATATGGTCAGTCACTCCCTCTTTGGGAAATGGAGTTACTAATGTAGGTGTGCATCCTGTCACGGGAGAGGTTTTCTCCGTAGCTCATGGAAATGCCATGATTTACAAATATGACCCGGAGCAGAATACGATGGTGGCAACCGGTGTGCAACTTCCCGATGCAGAAGATAAAAATGCGGCGAAAGTAAAAATCCGCTGTATTCTTTTTGACAAGGCAGGAACTACCGTGTATATGAGTTCACAGGAAAAAGATGTGATTTATAAAGGGGATTACGACATGTTGACAGGCGAATTCTCTAATCTCCATATTTGGGTAGGGCAGTATGAGAAAGCAGGTTTTACAGAAGGTCAGGGAAATGAAGCCAAACTGGAAGAGCCTTGCCAGATGGATTTGGATGAAGAGGGAAATATTTATGTAGCAGTCCGCAAAAAGCATCGTATAGCGAAAATCACCCCTGACGGCATGTTGACAAATTACACAGGTACGGGCACTTCCGGTACGACGGACGGTCCGTTGGATAAAGCGCAATTCAACCATCCGGAAGGTGTACAGTTCGGTCCGGACGGAGCATTGTATATTTCAGATTATTGGAATCATAAGATTCGTAAGATAGAAAAGGATTAATTTTGTATCAGGTAGAAAAGATTGTTTTTCAGGATAACATTCACTTATTAATTGGTCGTATATGAATTTTAGAATATGCATTTCATTGTTTCTATTGTGTTGTTTGTTACAACCCTCAACGGCACAGAAACCTGTGACAAAACCGAAAGAGGTCACAGTAAAAGCTATGACTTACAACACGTATAGCGGTCGTAAACAAGGAATTGATAAGATAGCCGAAGTCATTAAAAAAGAGAACCCGGATATCGTTTCACTCCAGGAAATAGAAAGAAACACGGAGATTAACCCTTGGGATACTCCGAAAAAACTGTCGGAACTGACGGGGATGAAATATTATTATTTTGCCCATGCGCTCGATATTCCGACTGGCGGAGATTACGGAAATGTGATTCTTTCCAAATATCCGGTTTCCGAGGAAAAGAGTTTTAAGTTGAGTGTACTGAAAGAAGGCGATTATGTCCGTTCTTTCGGCTATGTGAAAGTTGCGAAGGAAGGCAAAGAATTCTATTTCGCTACGACACATCTGGACCATAAATACGAAGATGCTGCCCGTCTGAAACAGGTTGATGAAATTCTTGCGTGTGTGGAGCAACTGGATAAACCTGTTATCTTGGGGGGAGATTTGAATTCCCGCCGTGGTTCTGCTACCATGGCTGCTTTTCAAAAGTATTTCACCGTAAATTGTTTGAGTGATGGTGCTCCATGGACAGTACCCGTTCCAAGTCCGGCTTACGCATGTGACTGGTTGATTTATGCGCCAAACGAGGCTTTTACGGTGAAGGCGTATAATGTTTGTTATTGGGCGGATAAGGAATCAGACCATTATCCGGTAGTGGCTACTTATCTTATCAAATAAGAGGGTGTTCTGACATGCTTATGATTCTTTTTATATAAACCGAATTCTTGTAAAGCAGCATTATTCTTTTTGTTCTTGATGAACCTTTCGATAAGCAGTAGGAGACATCCCGAAATACTCCTTGAAGCTTTTCCCGAAATAGTTCAATGAACTGAAACCTAGCTGAAAACTAATATCGCTAATGTTGTATTCTTCATTTTTCCGAAGCATTTTAGCGGCAGTTTTCAGCTTTATATTTTGGATAAAGGAATGAGGGGATTCACCTGTAACCTTCTTCATTTTTAGGAATAACTTTGTCCGGCTCAGCCCTAACTCAGCACATAGCAGTGTGACGTTAATATCTCCGCTTCCTTTTTCCAGTCTGGTTTGTACAATTCTTATTATCTGGTCGATAAAATCTTGGTCGAGTTTGTTATCAGTCAGTTGTTCCGCACTGCTGTTTTCTAATGCTCTGTATCGTTCTTGTAATTTTCGTCTGTTATTTAGTAGGTTAATACATTTGGCGATTAGGATTCTGATATTAAAAGGTTTAGTGATATAATCATCAGCCCCGCAATTCAGACCTTTAATATTATGTTCCACACTGCTTAGTGCAGTGAGCAGGATGACCGGTATGTGACTGGTATCAAAGTGAGATTTTATTCTTGCGCAGAGATTTATGCCGGAAATACCGGGCATCATGACGTCTGATAAAATAAGATCCGGTGAGTTTAACTGTGCAATCTTAAATGCCTCTTCACCATTCTTGGCCTCAAAGATTTCAAAAATAGGTTCAAATATCTCTATAAGCAGTTTCCGCAATTCATCATCATCTTCAACGATAAGCAAGGTAGATGAATGGTCGAAGTCCTTTTTTTGCTGTGCGATGAAATCTTCCAGGTTTTCTTTTTCGCTTTCTATGCTTATAGCGTTGTTGATAATTTCCTTGTTCCCTTCATCTTCTATAATAGTGACATTTTTGTCTTCCTTGAAGTGCTCCTTGCCGACGGGTAGTTCAACGATGAACGAACTTCCTTTGTGTTCTTCACTTTCCACTGTTATTTGTCCGTGATGGGCTTTTACGATGTTGAGTGACAGCGATAATCCTATGCCGGTTCCGGTATTGGATAATTCTCTGTTTACGGAGTTATTCACCTGGAAGAAACGTTCAAAGATTCGTCCGGTCATATCTTTGGGGATTCCGATGCCGGAATCGGTGAAAGTTATAATTACAGAAGAATCCGATGAGGTTATTTTTATCTCGACCGTTCCGTTTTCCGGAGTGAACTTGAAAGCATTCGACAGGATATTATTGAATACCTTTTGTAGCTGAACTTCGTCAAACCACGCGTACCGGCTCTTTTGGTCGAACACAAAATTGAAATGTATATTCTTTAATTCGGCATAACTGACGAAAGAATCATATATCTCTTGTGTGAATAGCACTATATCCTGCTGCTTGATTCTTAATGAGAAATTCTCCTTGTTGTATTTCAGGAAATCGAGAAGTTCGTTTATCAAAGCTCCCATTTTGGCAGCCCTGTTGTGTACTTCACGCAAACTATTCTGAATGGTTGGCAATGAATAATTGGACATAAGGATAAGCTCCAGTTGCCCGGATATCAGCGCAATAGGTGTTTTTAACTCATGTGATATGTTCCCGAGAAAACGCATCTTGGATTCGTTTATCGCATCTTTTTGCAGTTTGTCCCGTCTTTCAAGTTCCAGTGAGTTTCTTAGCAATAACTTGGAACGGTAGAAATAGGCGATGCTGACGATGACGGATAATATCAGTAATGTATATAAGAGATAAGCGTACCAGGTGGCATAAACCGGGGGGATAATCGTAATCCCGAGACTGATTTCATTAAGTTCGGCTTCATCCTTAAAAGAGATGTTTCTTACTTTTAACTTATAATCTCCATAAGGTAAGTTCATGTAGTTGATTGATTTCTGGGGATGAAGTTCAATCCAGGTATGGCTATACCCATCCAGTTTATATTGATATTTGGACTGTCCGAGATTAACGAAGTCATTGGTTCCGATTTCGACGGATATGTTATTTTCGTGATGTTTCAGTTTGATGTGGTCCGTTGCGAAAAGAGATTGGGGTAATATCCGTGAAGAATCGTTTGCCGCTACTTCCTTGTTGTTAACGAATAGTTTGGAGAAAAACATCTTAGTAGGCAGACTTTCCGGAAACAGGTTACTTTCGGAAATTATAGCAAGACCGTTTATTCCCCCCATGACGATGCGGTTATCACTGGTTTTCATAATGTCGCCCGGAATCATTGACGGAAGGACGAACTTGTTCTGCGATTTATAATTGTAGCTTCTCTTTGTGTTGAGGTCGATATAGGACAAGCCGTTTGCGCTGGTGACTAGAAGCTGGTGGTCGGATAAGGGATAAACAGCACTCAGATAATCGCTGTCGAGATTACTATTCTTGCTGTTTATCTGTTCGAGCCTGTCCTGAGCCGGATAATAAATAAGAATACCTGCGCCTAATGTTGTAGCTATGATACGATTGTCGTTGTCTTGGATAAGAGATGTTATGGTATTCTTTGA
Source organism: Bacteroides sp. MSK.20.12 (assembly GCF_019052435.1). Lineage (NCBI taxonomy): Bacteria > Pseudomonadati > Bacteroidota > Bacteroidia > Bacteroidales > Bacteroidaceae > Bacteroides > Bacteroides sp. MSK.20.12. Next base: position 72,565 of record NZ_JAHQVH010000006.1, read on the forward strand.
AGAAGCGGTGATTTGGGCTAGATATTTGTCGAGGCTACGTACATAGTTTTGTTTGATGCTGTAGTAACACAGATTATTTCCCCCAATCCACAGGTTGTCCTGGTTGTCTATCATCAATGAATTTACGGCATAGATGTATTTGTCTAGAAGAGATATTTTCTTGATGCTGTAATCTTCCAGATTCATATAATATACACCTGAGAGCGTACCCAGATATAAGATATTTTTGTGGCGGATGATAGCTTGAACGATTTCTGAGCGTTTTGTGTGGTCGGACGGATCAATAGTGAAATGTTTGAATTCTTTTTTGTCAATTGAGTAGCTGCAAAGTCCGCCGAGATGAGTTCCTATCCATATGGTATTGGACGCATCATCATAATACAGAGTCTTGACATTATTGTGAGATATTGTATGATTCTCTTTCGTGTAATATGCATAGTCATTGGTTGCGGGCAGGTAAGACACCAGGCCGCCCCCTTCTGTGCTTATCCATAGACGCCCTGTCCTGTCTTCTATAATTTTGCTGATTACAGGCCCGATTCCGGCGTGTCCCAGTTTCAGATTATTGTATTCGAAAATGTCGGTGTGCGGATTGTAGTAGTCCAGCCCACCGTAGTAAGTGCCGAACCACATCGTGCCTTGGTCGTCCTTCATTATAATCCAGACAGAGAGGTTACTCAATCCCGCACTGCCTTCTTTCTCCAGACCATAAAAACTGATATCACCTGTTTTCGGGTTTATGACGTTCAATCCCAACATGGTTCCTACCCAGATATTTCCATTGTTATCTTCGCATACTGTCCTTACATAGTTACTGGCTAAGGTAGGTTCCGTATATTGGACGATATCTCCCGACGGAGTTAATTTGAATAACCCCTCATTCAGAGTGCCCACCCAGATGTTGTTCCGGCTGTCTTCGTTTATTGATATAATTTCGCTGCGGGTGGTCAGTACTTTCTGCTGCCTGCCTGATGGGTCGATGGAAAATACACCGTCATGTTTGGTTCCGATATATAGCATTTTGTCAGATGCTTCTTTCAATGACGAAATACTCAGGTTATTACTGTCAATTTTGTATTTGGCCTGGCATATTCCTTCCTTATAATTATAGACACTGTCCAGTAAACCGATCCATAGAGAGTTGATGCCGTAGTTGAAAGCGATGGACGGCAATATCTGTGTGTTCGGCTGGCTGAATATGATACGGCTTTCCTCTTTTATCAGGTCATATTCAATGATGCTGTAATCCGTATTGACGTATAAATGCCCTTTCTTGTCTCCACAAATTGTCGGAACAAGGTTGGACTGTATCCAGTTATTTATTCCCATGAAGTTGACAGACTCGATATAATTTCCGTTATACTTCTTCACGCCGTCTTTAGTTCCGATCCACAAGACACCGGACTCATCCTGATAAAGTCCGTTGATGGTTATCTGGGGAAACATTGAATTAAGTGACAAATGCTGAAAGTTTACCGTTTCGGACGCAACGGCGGATGAAATGCACGCAACCAGCATAAATATAATAGCAACCAGTCTGTTATGTTCAGCCATATATTAAAAGCGTTAATTAAGTTTCTATTGTTTTTGGAACTTCCTATATTTAGTTTTGAAATTCATCTTAGGGATTTATATAGTGGGGGACTATTTATTATACATCTTATATCTGATGGCAGGTTCGATAATTACAAATGTATCGTTATTTTTTGAGATAATGAAACAAAAAGCGGTTTGTAACAGGGATATGAACAAAATTGTAGAACCTTTGGTACTTTTTTATCCAATACTGCTTCCCGTAATCTCCTACTTTTGCTCTTGTTGTCAAGCGAAAGCCTTTGGATGAATCTTTTAATTTTTAATATACCCCAAATTATAAGCAAAGAAAATATGAAAAATTATGTGGTGATATGCCTGCTCTCATTTATGGTATCAGGATGTGTAACAACTCCGGAACCTTCTATGGAACACGTTGTCGATTATGCCTTGAATCGGGCGGTAGAACAATATAAGCATATGTACGCTGTCATGGATTCTATTCCGGAGATGTTACCCCGTTCGGTGGATAAAAACGGGGGGCTTGAAACCTCGGACTCTTATTTCTGGACGAGCGGCTTTTATCCCGGAACTCTTTGGTACTTATATGAATATACCGGAGACGAGCAACTAAAGGACATGGCTTCCAGGATGAGTGACAGAGTGGAGATTCAGAAGTATAATAAGGACAATCATGATGTCGGCTTTATGATTAACTGTTCTTTCGGGAATAAATACCGGTTATTGGGTGATACTTCCTGTATTGATATAATTACTACGACCGCCCGGTCGTTATCTACGCGCTATCGTTCAGCCGTAGGATGCACGCGTTCATGGAGTCATCCGGGAACTTTGCATTGGCAGTTTCCCGTAATCATTGATAATATGATGAATCTTGAACTGCTCTGCCGTGCGACAGAGTTCTCAGGTGACAAGAGTTTCTACGATATGGCAATCTCTCATGCTGACAAAACAATGGCGAATCATTTCAGACCGGATTATAGCTGCTATCATGTGGTGAACTATGACACGATAAGTGGAAATGCACTCCAGAAATGTACATGGCAAGGATACGCTGATGAGTCGGTATGGAGCAGGGGACAATCCTGGGCATTATACGGATATACGATGATGTATAGGGAGACGAAACAACCACGCTATCTGGAACAAGCCAGGCATATCGCCCGGTTCCTGATTAACCACCCGAAGATGCCGCAGGATAAGATTCCTTACTGGGACTTTGACGACCCTGGCGTTCCGAATGTCTTGAGAGATGCTTCGGCTGCTGCTATCATGGCGTCTGCCTTGTTGGAGTTGTCGGGCTATGTGGACAAAGCAACCGGGCAAGACTATATCGCTGTTGCTGAAACACAACTTAAAACGTTGGCTTCGGACGAATATCTGGCAAAGCCGGGAGAGAATGCTAATTTTATACTTAAACATAGTGTAGGTTTCTTACCTCAAAACAGTGAAGTAGATGTACCCTTGACTTATGCCGATTATTATTTTGTGGAAGCACTAATGAGATACAGGGCTATGTGTTTGAAAGAATAGAGTTCTTAATTAAAATCATTACTATATGAAAAACAAGTTGATGAAGATGCAGTTTCTATTGTTACTGACGACCGTCGTTGTAGTGCAATCTTTTGCCCAAAGCAATTCTATAAAGATAAACAAGGAACATCCCCGCCTGATTTTATCGAATGCGGATATTGATTTAATGCGTGGAAATGCCCTTTCCGGTATTGAGCCTTGGAAAACAGCTTGGGAGAATCTGAAAAATGAGATCGATGGTTATGCGGATGAAAAATGGAAAACGAAAGTTTATCGGGGGGATGTCAGCATGTCATTTTATAATGCTGCAATACGTGATGGATCAGCGGCTCGTGATTTAGCGATTGGTTATCAGATAACCAAGGATAGGCGTTATGCAGGCAAGGCTATTAGAATCATTGATGAATGGTCCTCACCTAAGGATGTGGCAGGCGCTTATTTTGATCCCGATAAATCCTATCCTAATACCGGAATGTTAGTATCCCGCGGAATATTTGCTTTTTTGTATGCTTATGATTTGCTTTGTGCGGACAATCTGATTGATAAAGATAAGCAAAAGCAATTTAAAGACTGGCTTAGAATATTACTTCCTCATATAAAGGAGGGAGCCAGACGATGGCATGAGAACGACTATTTTGGAAAACAGTACTATCAGAATCACATTGTTGCAGAAGTGGTAGGTCTTATGTCTATCGGTATCATTCTGCGCGACAATGAGCTGGTGAACTATGCATACGATGGAAAAAATAATCCGCGTAATGCAAAGAATGTGATTGAAGGCATGATTCTGATGAATGGACAACCCCCTTACGTTGGTGAGCCAGGTAGTTGGGCCACTCATGATGGAGAAATAATGGACAGGTACAGGCATTTCGTTCTGACTCACCACGGATATACCACAAAACCGAACAGGGCATTGCAATATGTCGGATTATCAACCAATTTGATGATGATAACAGCAGAAATGGGGCGACTGAACGGATTCGACCTTTATAATTACGTAGCACCAGCAGGTGAGAATATTAAGCTTCCTCTGTTATTTTATGCCGATTTCTATATTACAAAAGATGCTTCTATAAAAGGAGGGTTTTATGAGGGGGAGGATTCCTGGATTAATCATAATGACCAGGCTGTTTTCACTTTATGGGAAGTGGCACATGCGCGTTATCCTGAAGAGAAAATCTTTAATGAGGTTTTACGTAAAAATGAACGTGCTTCTCGAAAACTACATTTGTTAGGGCCGGTATTGCTTACTCACGGGCGTTGTATTGAATAAAATTATCTTTAATAATCAATATCTATGAAACAGAAAGACATCAGTAAACGAATATGTTCATTTTATATGATTATATTCATGCTCATGATACCTATATATGGTATTTGGGCGCAGTCACCATTGAATATAAGCGGGAAAGTGGTGGATGGAAACAACGAGCCCATGATTGGAGCTACGGTTCGGATTAAAGGACAACAGACTGGTACTATCACTGATATGGACGGTTTGTTCTCCATAAGGGCTCAAGAGAAAGATGTACTCCTATTTTCGTATATAGGATATGCCCGACAGGAAATGGAAGCATCAAAGGCTAATGGTGCAACCATTATTTTGACAGAAGACGGCAAGGCATTGGAGGAAGTTGTGGTGGTGGGCTACGCCACCCAAAAAAAGGTGAATCTAACTGGTTCGGTATCTACTGTGAATCTGATAGAACAGGCCGAAAGCCGTCCGATGACAAGCCTATCGACCGGTTTGGCAGGATTGAGCTCCGGATTATATGTCAATCAGGGTTCGGCCCGTCCTAATAATGATGGAGCAACATTGCTTGTCAGGGGGCAGGGAACACTGAACAACTCTTCTCCGCTCGTTATAATTGATGGGGCGGAAGGCAATATCAACGAAGTCAATCCGCAGGATGTGGAATCTATTTCCGTGTTGAAAGACGCTTCCTCATCAGCTATTTACGGTTCAAGGGCAGCTAATGGAGTTATTCTTATAACTACCAAGAAAGGTTCGGAGGGTAAGGCATCTATTTCTTACAATGGATATGTTTCATTTCAAAAGCCTTCTAATACAATTAAGACTGTGAATAACTATGCGGATTATATGGAATATTACAATGAGGCGGCATATAATGTTGACCCCACTGCAATGCCTGTATATTCGGAACGGAAAATAGCAGAATGGCGTGTACATCCCAATGAGCCTTATCTATATCCAAACACAAATTGGGCAGATGAAATATTCTCAACCGGGGTATCTACTAACCATAATTTGTCATTCTCGGTTGGAAACCGGAAGTTGAAAGCTTTCGGTTCTGTTGCCTACCTGAACAATCCGGGTATTGTGGAGAATTCGGCCTATGAGAGATTTTCAGCCCGTCTTAATGTGAATGCAGAATTGAAACCTTGGATAACGTTAGGTATGAATATCAGCGGGCTCAAGTCGGATGCTGAGATGGGGTCTAAATATATGAGTTCATTATTTGACAAGATAGCTAATCCGGGTATTGTTTATCGTCATCCCGACGGCAGGTATGGGGCTGTTGAAAATCCGGAAGAGAACCAGCAGGTGCAGAGCCCTCTTTATCATTTGAACATGTATCAGGGAAATATAGAAGTTAATAATATCACTTCCCGGTTTTGGGGAAATATAAAAGTTTTCAAAGGGTTAAATATAGAAGCATCCTATACCTACCGTCGCAATAACACACAAGAAGAAGAAACCCCTGATTATGCTGACCGTTGGAGTTTTCAGACTAATACGATAACGCAACTGGCTGCTGGCAAAACGTATGTGAGGAATAAGAACTGGACAAACACGCATCATGTGGCGGATGTAGTTGCGCGTTTTCAAAAAACATTCTTTGACAAGCTGGATGTAGGAGTGTTGGCAGGCGCCAGTCAGGAGAAAGACAATGTGAAATGGTTTGAAGCTAAGCGCTACGATCTTCTTGCTGATAACCTCTCTGTAATAAATGGTGCTACCGGTGATTCGGAGACTAGCGGGGCGGCAACCGATTGGGTGATGCGTTCTTATTTTGGGCGAATCAATTTGTCATGGGCGGATAAATATCTATTCGAAGGAAACATACGTCGCGACGGCTCTTCCCGTTTCCATAAGAATCACCGATGGGGGACATTCCCTTCATTCTCTTTAGGTTGGCGCATATCAGAGGAGAATTTCCTGAAGTCTGTCAAGTGGATCAATATGATGAAGTTGAGATTTTCGTGGGGAGCGTTGGGTAATAATGCTGTAGATAATTATGAATACCAGTCTGTATACAACAAGGATAATTATATCTTGGGAAATGCTGTCATGCAAGGATTGGCGCAAACACAACTGGCCAATGCGATGGTGTCTTGGGAAACGACCTATGTTACTAATATCGGGCTTGATTTCAATCTCTTCGGTTCGAAACTGGATGGAACGATTGATGTCTTCAATAAAGATACTCGTGATATTCTTATCGACCTTCCGGCACCGTTACTTGTCGGGAATGCGTCCATTCCTACACAAAATGCTGCGAGAGTCAGAAACAAAGGTATCGAGATGAACTTGAAGTGGAATCATAAGATTGGAAAGGTCGATTATTTTGTGGGAGGTAATTTTACCTTCATAGACAATGAAGTGACGCGTTTCAAGGGAGAAGAAAGGTCGATAACGGGAACGAACATGATTCAGGAAGGATATCCTATCAATATCCAATATGTGCTGGCTGTTGACCGTATTCTTCAAACAGATGAAGATATGTTATTTGTCGAGAAGATGATTAAGGATGCGCCTATTGATCCTGCTACCGGGCAACGTGTCAATCCGTTCGCCTCGTATGGAACTCCGCAAAAAGGAGACTTCTTATATAAGGATATCAATGGTGACGGAATCATCGATGACAATGATAAATATGCGGTAGGACATGGCCTCGCTCCCCGCTTCACCTATGGATTCTCATTCGGAGCAGAGTGGAATGGATTCGATTTTGCCTGTTTGTTTCAGGGCAATGCCGGGATAAAAAGATATTGGCAAGATAAGTTCTATAGAGGATGTATTGATTACGGAAGTGTGATAAACAAAGAAATCGCCGAAGGTGCTTGGAGGGAAGGGAGAACCGATGCCAAATATCCGAGATTACTTACGAACTTGGATACAAAGAATACTCAGCCGAGCGATTTTTGGGTGCATAATAAATCGTATTTGCGTTTGAAGAATGTTCAGGTTGGTTATAAACTTCCGAAGAAACTCCTTCAGAGGCTGGATATATCACAGCTTCGCATATATACGAGCTTGGAGAATATGCTGACGTTTACTTCTTACAAAGGTATCGATCCGGAAATAAACGGAACAACTTATCCGACGATGAAACAAATGACGGTGGGTGTAAATGTGGTATTTTAAAAAACTATTATTATGAAAACAACAAAATATATTGTTGCAGCATTTTCCCTGATATTGGGGTTGAGCAGCTGTTATGATTTGGATGTGGCTCCCTACGATAAAGTGGCTCAAGGCAACTATTGGAAAACCGAGGCTGATGCCAAGTCGGGAGTGATGGGAGTATATGCCCAGTTAAAGAATAATGGGGCATATGGATATATGCCGTTATTTGATACTTATTCTGATATTGCTCAGGGGCCTGGCGGCCCGGTTGAGCAAGGGACTTATAACGGTGCCTATGATTTTCTTGTGCAAAACTGGCAAGATACATATGATGGTATTCAACGTGCCAATACGGTTATCAAGAATGTGTCGGGCATGGCAATTGACGAGACGGTAAAGAATCGTATTCTAGGTGAAGCCCGTTTCTTGAGGGCATTGTATTATTTCCATCTGGCAGACTTTTTCGGGGGAGTACCTGTTTACGATGAAAGTTGGGAAGTTTCCGAGTCATTCAATGAAATGTTGTTGCCTCGTAGTTCCAGAGAAGAAGTATGGGCGTTTATCATTAAAGACCTGACATTTGCCGTAACGAATCTTCCTCTCAAATGGGATGCGTCTGATTATGGCAGGGCAACAAAAGGCGCGGCTTATGCTTTGCGTGGAAAGACATATCTGTATATGAAGGATTGGAAGAAGGCGATAGAAGATTTTGAGGAGATTGTTTATAATAAAACCAATCAGTATGGTTATAAATTGTATCCGGATTATTCAGCCCTGTTCACTTCGGCAGGACCGGTTCCGAATGATAATGAAACTATATTTGCCATTCAGAATAAGGGTACTACTGATAATTTGTATGGAATGGCATTGTGCACTTTATATGGAACCCGTGGTTCTTATGGAGGAGGTCGGGCCACCTGTATGCCATCTGTAACATTGGCAGATATATATGAGGAGAAGGATGGTCAGCCGTTCGATTGGAATAATCATATCCCGGGATATAATGAGAATGATGCAGTGAAGAAAAAGGCTTTTCTGGCCACGTTGAACTCCTCGAAGCAAAAACTGGAAACCATACCGGATACGGCATTATTAGGTAATATCTATAGGGGTAGGGATCCGAGAATGATGCAATCCCTGATAGTTCCGTATTCTTATTATAATGGCTATATTGTAGGAACGGGAGCTAAGAGACAGTTGTATGCCATTGCAGCAGGAACAACCGTAGCTAATGGTTTTATACAGAATGACAGGGGATGGAATGTTTATTTTTACCGTAAGTTTGTTCCTATTGAAGACATGGGAGGAGCAATTACGAATCGTAATCATACTCCTATTAATTTCCCCGTCATTCGTTTCGCAGATGTATTGTTAATGTTGGCAGAGGCTTATAATGAGGATAATCAACTGGAAAAGGCTATCGTTGAATTGAATAAGGTACGAAACAGACAGTCTACCAAAATGCCGGGGCTGAATAGTGGTCCGGCATGGTTACAAGTAACCGAAAAGGAAGAAATGTTCGAACGTATTATGAAGGAACGTGCGGTAGAACTTATCGGTGAAGGGCATCGCTTCAGTGACTTGAGGCGTTGGGGGCTAGCTGTGCAATACTTGAACAATCGGCAAGAGAAAGATTTTACTGGAGAAGTTCGTTTCACACGCAAGTTTACCGACAGGGATTATTTATGGCCTATCCCCAGTGAAGAGATTCAACGAAATCCGGCTTTGAAACCGAATAATCCGGGTTGGTGAATTTAGTCTTAGTTGCAAACAAATTGAGTAAACGATGAAAAGAGAAGCATTTAAAATGTATCTGAAAGCCGGATCTGAAAAAGAGTATCAAAAACGGCATAGTGAAATATGGCCTGAGTTAGTAAAGCTTTTGAAAGCTAACGGTGTCTCTGACTATTCTATATTTTGGGATAAAGAAACGAATATATTGTATGCTGTGCAAAAAAATAACGGTGCAGGTTCACAAGATATGGGAGAGAATGAGATTGTGAAACGATGGTGGGATTATATGGCGGATATAATGGAAGTCAATCCGGACAATTCACCGGTAAGCATTTCATTGGAAGAAGTATTTTATATGGAGTAGGAATGTAAACAATCAAAATGAAATAGATTATGAAAATAGAATATAAGCATTCAATCATTCTGACATTGTTGCTAATGGCACAGATGCTTTTAGCATGCAATGATGATGCAAAAAATACGGAAATATCTATGGTGTCGGATAGTTCTGTCAAGATAGGATATGTGGGTGGGAAAGAATTGATTAAATTTATTTGCTATGATAAATGGACTATCTCGTCAGATGTGGGATGGATAAAATTTGAGAGCCCGACAGAAGGGAATGGGAACGCTATTATCAGAATCAGTGTAGATAAAAACACATCAGAGAAGGAGCGTATCGGCCAACTTTCAATTACTTGCGGAAGTAATGCCGAAATAATAAAGGTAGTACAATCTATAAAAACGATTAATATTGAGCATAGGCATCCTTCTCTGCTTTATACAAAAGAAGAATTGCTGAATATTAAAAGTATGATTGAGGAAAATCGTTCAGCGGACATAACCCGGACTTACAATAACTTGATGAGTCGTTGTAATAAAGCTCTTACTTATACAGCTAATCCTTATACGGGACAAGATCCCGCCCAGTTTATTACAGCTATTTATACTCCCGGGTCAAACTCACGGGATTTAGCTATGGCCTATTGGTTCACACAAGATAAGAAGTACGCTCAAAAATCAATTGAGATTATAAAGGCTTGGGCTGAAGCATGCCGGAACATCACCTATGTGGCGGATGCGGGTAGTGCCATGTATCTCACCAGAGGAATGTATCCAATGTTCTGTGCTTATGATATGTTGTTGACTGAGAATGTCATGGATGAAGAGACGAAGAAGATTATAACCGATTGGTTCCAAGTAATCTATAAAGAGGGAATGAATAGTCTGGAGAAATGGGAGAATAATGATTATTTTAATAAGCAGTATTATCAGAATCATGTCGTAGCCCATACGATGGGGTTCTTGATGCTCGGGCTGGTAACAGACAATGATGAATTGATTCAGTTTGCCATAGATGATCCATCGAATCCGAGGGATGTATATGAATTATTGGCCGGATGTATATTTATGGATGGCGATACTCCTTGTCCAAGAGAAAAGGCAGGAGCTCCGCTCCCTGTGAAAGGTGAAATCTACGACCGCTATCGTCATGATACGGCACCGTTGAAAGGGCTGCAATATACTCATTTAACGCTGACATTGTTGTCTGTGAATGCGAGGATGTGTTATAATAATGGTCTGGATTTATTTGCATACACAGCTCCGACTGGAGAAAACTTGCGTTATTCTTTCGAATATTATAGCGATTATTACAGGATGATGGACTCGTGCATCAAAGGTGGATACTATTGCGGTGAAACCGAGCGTATTGCAAAAGCCGGGGACAATCCGGGTATGTATGAAATGGGATTCCGGTATTATCCGGATAGCGAACCTGTTAAGCAATTGATAAATTCTGGTGTCTTCAACAGAGAATCATCTTATATGGATTTGTTGGGATACACCCGCTTTCTTTCAGTAGTAATTGATAACTAATTTAAAAGCGATAGATTATGAAAGAACATATTTCATGCCATTTGAGCCAATCATTCAAGATAGCTGGTACGTATATATGGCTTTTGCTTTTGGCCATCAGTTTGTTACAGTCTTGTGATGACAATGATGAAGTGAAAAACAAACCGACTCTTTATATAATAACGGAGCCTATAGACGGATTGAGTACGTATGGTGGAGCTGTACAAGTAGAATTTCTTTGTAATCTGGATTGGAAAGCATCTACGGATGCATCCTGGATTACATTGGATGAAACAAGCGGTAGCCAAAGCGCCACGATAGATGCCCGGATTGCAAAGAATGAAGAAGGAGCAGACAGGACAGGAACTATTACCCTTGTTGCCGGTGAATTGAAGAAAACGTTAAGTATCACTCAGAAATATAGGGATACTTCAACTCCTCAATTGGAGATTACTACTAAGAATCCTGTCAAATTAGGCTTCGAAGGAGGTGTCCAGGCTATATCCTTTGTTTGTAATGTAAGATGGGAAGCTTCCGTCGATGTGGACTGGATTTCTTTCAGTAATGCGACTTCTGGATTGGAAGACGGCACACTGGATTTTGTAGTAGACGCGAATGAAGGAGATGAAATTCGAGAAGGAATAATCACCATTGTAGCCCAAGGATTAATCAAAACGGTAGAAATCGTACAGCAGACCGAAGCTATGGGTGGTGTGAATTTACTGGACACTCCGGAAGAAGATTACAGCTTCGAAAGAATCACTACCAACAAGTTTTGGCCTGCTTTGGGAGAATGGGGTGGCTCGAATACGGAAGGTATTGGTAAATTTGGAGCTAACAATACCGCTATCAGGGTTTCAGCAGGTTCTCCTACACCTCGCACCGGGGCGTCATATTTATTCTTACGTATGCGCGATAACGAGCAAGCAACTTCCTTGAATTGGTTATGGAGAAAACTAAGTGGATTGATACCCGGTAAATCGTATACATTCTCTTTCTGGTATAAAACTCCGCCGGAAAAAGATATGGTACAGACTGGGAATATCAGGTTGGGAGCCGTTGTTGATGCTGCTGATATATCGAATTTGTCCAATCCATTGGCACCGGAAGTAACTTTTGGATATGTTGCCGCCTCTGATGGAGTCTTGAGTAGTTCCGATGAGCATAAAAAAGTATCTTATACATTTACTATGCCTGTCGGAAAGACAGAAGTGTATATTGTCTGGAGAAGAAATGGACATCAGCAGCCATTCTTAGATGATATGAGTTTGGTACTGAACCCATAGGAATCTTATAGTACGGAGTGGAAGATGAAAAAGATGATTCTTGGTTTGTTCTTTTTGCTGTGCCCCTGTTGGATAGTATGGGGGCAGCAAAACGAGCAACAAAAGCGATTCGATATATTATCAGAGAAACCGGCACAACTGGTTTTTGAAGATAATTTCCGACATGCATGGTCGGAGAAATGGCATCTGGATGGAGAAAATGCCAAGATAATCCAGAAAGACGGGCGACTGGAAATGTATGCAGGCGGAAGAGCTTATGTAGATGCCGATCACTTGGTATTGTGGACAAAAGAGGAATTCAAAGGGAACTTGAAAATAGAATATGATTTTACGAGGCTGGATTCTTCCGGGTATTATTGTGTGAATATACTCTATATTCAGGCGCAAGGGGCAGGAAGAAAACCATTTGTTAAAGATATATTCAAGTGGAATGAACTCCGTAAGGTTCCCCGGATGAGTATGTATTTCAATAATATGGATACTTATCATATTAGTTATGCAGTAACAGGAGTTGCATCAGAAGATAAGCCTGAATATATTCGTGCTCGTCGGTATATGCCTCAGTGGGAGAAGGGACTTGAAGGAACGGAACTGAAGCCTGAATATTTGAATACGGGTCTGTTTAAGATTGGAGTCACTTATCATCTGACTTTCATAAAATATGAAACGAATTTGTATATGAATGTGAAGGGAGATGGCCAAGATAAGACTTTTTACTTTGATGCTTCTGCCTTTCCAAAGATAGATAAAGGGCGAGTGGGTTTAAGACAAATGTATACTCGTAATTCAAAGTATGCAAATTTTAGAGTTTATCAGTTGGATAAATGATACTTGTAGCTATCTTTGATGATATGAGTTTGGTGATAAGTCTGTAAATTTAGCCTGAATTTAATATAAAACAAGATGAAAATGCTAGCACAGATCTTGTTGACTTTCTTGGCAACTGGGTAGAAGTGGAAGAGAAAGCCCGTTTCGGTGAGGTTGGTTCTTATGAAGTAACCATCACGCGGTATTTTTCGTTGGTATTGAAGTTGTACCAAACCCCTTCCGGGAAATAAACTTTCCGTGATTTCTTATTCTCATACAGGGGAGTGACCATCAGGTCGCTCCCGATCATATATTGGTCACTGATAGTGCGCAAGCGTTCATTTATAAAGGTAAGGAATCAGCTCCATATGAAGGTTAATCAGCGTGCGGACATACTCTTCATATTGCTTTGCTTCCGGCAGAAACTCGCCTCGTTCATTCTTGCCGCGGTCAAATTGTAGTCAGGGGGCGTATTGCAGGTACCATGCGTTGACCATTGCTTGCGGAGAAAGAATCACCGTCTGCAGGCGATGAAAGAAATCCTCGGCAGAGTAAGGTTCCAGTGCTTTCAATCTCCCCCTTTTGCAGTTTGATAACTTCCGGAGCAATTTCTTTTTGGGCAGATACTTGTGTGGCAGACAGGAGTCCCGCTGTCATTATAAAAAGATAAATGAATAGTTTCTTCATAGTCATTAATCTATTATTTTATTTATATATGACTTTTTACGTAGCTTTTTCCACTAAGTAAGGCTATAAACATAAGTAAAAATTGTGAGATTTCTTATCAAGATTTCGTAATATTGCATTTTATTAGAAATACTGAAATAAATAAGATCATGAAAAAGATTTGCCTTCTTCTCTTTTTGCTTTGTGCTTGCATTGCTCAAGCACAAAATGCTTATCGCACAAACAAAGATATATCTTATGTCTCTGGCTCCGAAACGGACACCTATCGTCTGGAACGTTGTAAACTGGATATTTATTATCCTGAAAACAAGAAGGATTTCTCAACTATTGTCTGGTTTCACGGTGGTGGTATGGAAGGTGGAAATAAATTTATTCCCAAAGAATTGAGAGAACAAGGGTTTGCAGTAGTGGCGGTGAATTACCGTTTGAGTCCGAAAGCAAAGAATCCGGCTTACATCGAAGATGCGGCTGAAGCTGTGGCATGGGTTTTCAAGAATATTGAGAAGTATGGTGGTCGTAAGGATCACATTTTTGTTTCCGGTCATTCTGCGGGAGGCTATCTTTCGTTGATTCTGGCAATGGATAAAAAGTACATGGCAGCATACGGAGCAGATGCCGATAGTGTAGCTGCTTATCTTCCGGTGAGTGGTCAGACGGTGACACATTTCACTATTCGTAAGGAACGCGGTTTGCCTGACGGTATTCCGGTGGTTGATGAGTATGCTCCGGTAAATAAGGCCCGCAAGGAAACTGCTCCTCTCGTGTTGATTACGGGAGATAAACATTTGGAGATGGCGGCAAGATATGAAGAAAATGCGTTGTTAGAAGCTGTCTTGAAAAGTATAGGTAACAAGAAGGTGACTTTGTATGAAATGCAAGGATTCGATCATGGTCAGGTACTCGGCCCGGCATGTTGTCTGATTGCAGATTATGTGAAGAGATTCAAATGATATATTGTTCTGGCAAGAAGTCAGATATATGTGGTATGAATTTACCACATATATGGTATTTACCCTGAACAGAATCCGCACTATCTTTGTCATATATTAAAACAAGAGAAATTTAAAACAGATATATATGGAAAAGATAGCAAGAAAATTGACGGATTTGGTAGGTAACACTCCGTTATTGGAACTTAGTAACTATAATACAAGTAACGACCTGAAAGCTCGTCTGATTGTAAAGATTGAATCTTTCAATCCGGCAGGAAGCGTGAAGGACCGCATAGCATTGGCTATGATTGAGGATGCAGAAACGAAAGGAATTTTGCATCCCGGAGCAACTATCATTGAACCGACCAGCGGGAATACCGGCGTGGGATTGGCTTTTGTTTCGGCAGCTAAAGGCTATAAGTTAATTTTGACGATGCCCGATACCATGAGCATCGAACGGCGTAATCTTCTGAAAGCTTTAGGTGCGGAATTAGTATTGACTCCTGGTGCAGATGGTATGAAAGGAGCCATTGCCAAAGCTGAAGAACTGAAAGCGGTCACTCCGGGAGCTGTCATCTTACAACAATTTGAGAATCCTGCTAACCCCGCCATGCATTTACGGACTACCGGTCTGGAAATATGGAGAGATACCGAGGGGAAAGTCGATATCTTTGTGGCCGGAGTAGGTACTGGCGGGACAGTTAGCGGTGTAGGGGAAGCGCTGAAGATGCGTGATCCGAGTATAAAGATCGTGGCAGTAGAACCTTCTGATTCTCCGGTACTCTCGGGAGGAAAACCAGGTCCGCATAAGATTCAGGGAATCGGTGCAGGGTTTGTTCCTAAAACGTACAAGGCTTCTATCGTAGATGAGATTATTCAGGTGCAGAATGACGATGCCATTCGTACGAGTCGTGAATTAGCCAAACAGGAAGGTTTGTTGGTAGGCATATCTTCAGGCGCAGCCGTATATGCTGCTACGGAACTGGCGAAGCGACCGGAAAATGCAGGGAAAATGATTGTTGCATTATTACCCGATACAGGTGAACGTTATTTGTCTACCATTTTGTATGCTTTTGAGGAATATCCTTTGTAATAATGCCGCTTTCCTTCAGATAAAAACAACCGCTCCTTTGGGCTCAAACGATTGTCTTTTTGTTGTAGACATACGGTCGTTTGGATCAAGAGGAGCGGTTGTTTAAATTTGGTTGAACAGCCGTTTGAGGCTGTTCAGCCGGTTAGATGATAATTTGAGTTCACCACAAAGTAACGCAGTGTCTCATAGAGTTATTGTCGGGAGTGTATACATTAATAATGCACATTTACTTATAAATACCTACTTATAAATGCCTACTTATAAGTAATAGTCACTACTTGATTTCCGCATTGCATACGGAAATCCCCTTGTTCCAGTACCCATTGCCCGTCAGAATTGACAAAAGCCAAGTCGCTGCCTTTGATGGATAGAGTGACAGTTTGGGTTTCGCCCGGTTGTAGTTCCACCTTTTTGAAGGCTCGTAACCGACGGTTTTCGGGAGTAAGCGAAGCCACAAGATCACTGCTGAATAGCATGACAACTTCTTTTCCGGCATATTTACCGGTATTGGTTACGTCTATGGAAAAGTGCAAATCATCTCCTGCGGTAAACGAAGATTTGTCCGTTTGGAAGTTGCTGTATTCGAAAGTGGTGTAGCTCAATCCGTATCCGAAAGGCCATTGAACGGAGACTACTGCATTGTAGTCGTAAGCTCCTTCCATTTTGTCCATCTCTTCACTCACCCGATAATCGTAGGTAGTCAGTGCTGCTTCGTGTCGCGGATATGTGTAAGGCATCTTGGCACTGGGGTTCACGTCTCCTGCCAGAATGTTCGCTAATGCATCGCCACCATAGTTTCCGGGTAATAGAATGTCAATAACAGCATCAGCCAATGGCTCCAGGTCGTTGATAATGCGGGGACGACCCTCATTGAGTATCAGGATGATCGGTTTTCCTGTCGTGGCAAGTGCCTTTACCAGTTTGCTTTGGTTGGCAGAGATGGTAAGCTCGGAAAGATTACCGGGTGTTTCGCAATATGAATTTTCACCGATGCAGGCGATAATGATATCCACGTTGCGGGCGGCGGCCACAGCTTTCTCAATCTCCGGTTCATTTTCTTCCATGTAAGCACCTTCGGGTTTGTAGGTTACGCCCTGTTCCAGACGGACATGATCGGCTCCGAATTTGTTGCAGATTGCTTCGTAAATGGTGTTATATTTGTCGGCAAATCTATCGGTCAGATGTCCTTGCCACGAATAGCTCCAACCGCCGTTCAAGCAACGCATAGAGTTGGCGTTCGGACCGGTTACCAGTAGCTTTTTCCCTTGAGGAAGCGGAAGAATATTATCTTTATTTTTTAGCAATACTTCCGATTCTTCGGCTGCATGAAGTGCGATAAGTGCATGCTCCTTGCTGCCGAAGAGAGGATAATCTTTCAATAAAGTGTTCGGATGATCGAACAGACCCAAACGGAATTTAAGTCTAAGCACCCGGCGGACGGCATCGTCAATACGGCTCATGGGTATTTTCTTCTCTTGCACTAACTCTTTTAGTAGTGTACAATAATTGAGATCATACGGTTCCATAGCCATGTCTATACCTGCATTGATTGCCATTTCGATGGCTTCTTTTTTGTTTGCCGCCACATGTTCGCGGGTATAAAGATTGTTGATGTCCGCCCAGTCGGTGATTAACATTCCGTCCCATCCCAAGTCTTCTTTCAGCCATTGTGTAAGGAGTTCGCGGTCGGCGTGCACAGGCTTTCCGTTGATGGAACCACTGTTGACCATTATAGTCAGTGCACCAGCTTCCACACAAGCCTTGAACGGTGCAAAACATTTCTCACGCAGTTCGGAAACCGATATATAAGCCGGTGTGCGGTCTTTACCGGTACGTGGCATGCTGTATCCCATGTAATGTTTCACGGAGGTGGCGATTCGGTCGGCGGGAATATGGTTAGGATCATCTCCTTGGAAGCCTCGGACGGCAGTGCTGCCCATAATGGCATTGACTAAACAGTCTTCTCCATAATTCTCCCATACACGCGGCCAACGGGGATCACGTGCCATATCGACGGTGGGGGAGTATGTCCAGGGACAATTGCTAGCCCTTGTTTCATAAGCCGTTACACGTGCTGCTTCGTAGGTCAAATCCGGATTGAAGGCAGCACCCATATTGATATTTTGAGGGAAGAGCGTGCCGCCCAATGTATAGGTAGTACCATGATTCTGATCCAGGCCGTAGATACATGGAATACCAATCTCCGTCATCGACAGTTCTTGTATTCGACTGATAATCTCGTTCCACTTTTCAGGGCTTTGTGCTACCGGGCCGGGGGCATTGAGGAACGAACCTACCTTATATTCAGCAATCGCTTTATGGAGTTTTGCCTCGTCCAATTGGAATTCTCCATTTATCGTCTCTCCTAATACATCAATAGCAAGCTCGGTCATTTGCCCTATCTTGGCGTCAAGGTCCATCTTTGATAGAAGCTCTTCCACTTGTTGTTCTATTTTTGCGTCTTCAGGAATGGCAGTGGGAACTGCCTGTTTGGAACAGGCAGTCATTGCGATAGATGCGGTCATTAATATAATATTTCTTAGTTTCATTATGATTTGTTTTTAAGTAGCATCGTTTATGTAATCTGTCATTCAGAGGGATTTAACCCGAAGAATGACAGATACTTATGGTATGAATGATTTTTAAACTTACTTAGGAACATTATTTCACGGTTACCAGGTCTACATAATAGCCATGACCCGTACATAAGAATCCGTCTTCAGTTTGAATCTTATTCAGTATCTCTTGTGTCAGTACCAGTGTGTATTCACCGTTTTCCGTAAATTCTATCTTATCTGCCAGGCCAGTCCACCAACCTGTGGCAAGTTGCATCTGATGATATTCGGCAGTTGGTTCTATGGAGTAGACTACTTTCAGTGTTGATCCGGCTGTGATACCGGCAAACACATCTTTTGGAATCAGACCGAAACTCTTGTTGGGGTCACCGTCCGGCTTATCCCACGAAACGTAATGGTGTCCTGACCAAAGCGTTATTTCGGTAGATACGGTCACAGTCTGTTCGGTAGTCGTAGCATTATCGTTTAAGAACTGCACAGCCTCTCCGCTACGGGTTTTGCCTGTCAGCGTATAGCTTCCATCAGACAAATCCGGACAAGTCAGCGTAACTTCCGTAGAAGATTGATTGCTGAATTGAGACACCGTCTGTCCGCCGATAGTTAGAGAAGCGATGTTTTCAAGATTGATACCGGAAATGGTCCAGTCCACGTTGGCAGTAGCCCGGTTAGCACCTGAAATGACAAGGGAAGCATTGGTCACTTTCACCATGTCGGCTCCATATTCATTGCCGGTGGCATCTTGCAGAACGATACGGTAATCGCCTTCGCTTACGCCTGTCGGAACGATGTATTCCAGATAGTTCTCGTCTTCCGATTCAACATAAGTAGGATCGGTGATTGTGTTTCCTCCCAAGAGGATGGCTGTTACGTTCTGTAAATTACTGCCATATAAACGGGCAGTCTTACCGGGAGATACAATTCTCTCAAAGGCTACTTCTTTAGATTGAGGGTCATCAGCCAACGGATTGACCACCACTAATCCTTCACGGGAAGTCTTCTTCCCTTTCACAGTTTCTACTTCTATTTTCAAATTATACGTACCGGCTTTCAGACTACGGTTGATTTCTTTGTCGGAGTCGGTACCCGATTCCACTTCCTGCCCATCAATGAACCAGGTTACTGTGGTGTAATCTTTCGGAGTCACGGTCAGCGCGATGGATAAGTTCGCATCCCGGCTGATGTTGGCGAATGTAGCCAATTGGCCGTTCGTTCTGTCAGGGAATACCGGGGCAAGGATATGCGGATCATCATTTTCCGTCACCGTAGCGAACGGCTCTTCCTCGGTGCATGCAGTAAATGTGGAGCCTACAGCGAGTAGGGCAAATAGTGCAATATATATCTTTTTCATAATGGATGATTGTTTAATAGTTAGTTTTCAGTATCCCACCACAGAAGGCTGTGCCAATTATCTGTTCCTCCCATGCGCTCGATGGCTTCATTGTAGCTTTTCTTATTATAGGAAGATTCCAATACAGGATAGCAGAGACGTACCGGAATTTCCGTTCCACCGGTGAGATATTGTCCGAACCCATATTCTGCCGGTGATTTCAACTTCGGATAACCGGAACGACGCACGTTTGCCCAACATTCGGCAGGATTGGTGAAGTGAAGAATCCAGGCCTGTGTATTGATAGCTTCAAGTTTCTGATTGTCCGTATGTCCGAACGTCCCTCTACCTTGAATGAATGCATCAAACTCTGCATCAGTAGTAGCCGTGCAACCGTAGTTGTCTGTCAGGAAATCCATAGCTGCACGCACTCCTTGCTTGTAAAGATCTTCTGCTGACACACTGCCGACATTCCATTTTTTCACAGTAGCTTCTGCCATCAGGAACTTCACTTCTGCAGAGGTCATCACTACGCCCGGATTGTCGCTTTTTAGGAAATTATTGGCAAGTTTGGGTTCCACTTCACGAGCCATGGTTGCTGTAACAGAAGGGTTGTTAACGGCTAATTCCTTACAAATATCGCTGTCGTATCCTGTAGGCCATGGCTCCCACGAGTAGGCACCCGGGTTGCGCGGACTGAAATCAATCCCTTTTTCAATCATCTCCTGGGTGATGTCGACACGATTGTCGGGACTGGTGGCACTCATCAGCCCGTCATAATAACAACGGGAAATTTTGAATGTACGAGGGTCACCGGATTGGCGTAGCTGATTAAAGAAAGTGGAGCAGAGGTAACTTGGATTATTAGCGGGGTCGTTGCCGAACAATAACTGTGACAATGAATTTCCGCGATAATCAGAGTAAGCTTCTTGTCCGAAACTAAATGCGATTGTCATGTATTTGATGAGCGCATCGCTTGAGGCGTCCGTTATCACACCCCCATTGGCAACCAAAGCATTTTCAAATTCCGTTTGTGCCTTTGTAGGATTGACATTGGAGATTCGCATGGCAAAACGTAGGCGAAGCGAGTTTGCCAGTTGTTGCCATTTAGTTACGTCACCGGCATAGATGAGGTCACCTGTCACTTTATCTTTGGTCGGATCGATTTTATTGACGGCATCTTCCAGCTCCAGAAAGAAAGCGTTGTAAATATCTTCCTGTTTGTCATACTTCGGATTGAACTTTCCTTCGAGGAATCCCAGGCCGGCTTCACTGAAAGGAGCGTCTCCGTAAGTGTCGGTGATGATAGACATAAGATAAACCCGATAAATGCGGAGCACAGAGTTGATGTTCACTTTCTCTGCATCTTCGGCTGTGCGATATTGAGCATCAATGATATTCTTCAGGGATTGAGTGTAGAACGATGTCCAGATACGGCTCATTTCATTATTGTCTAGCGTATGGCGTCCGCCGTAGTTGGTGGTGTTCCAACATCCCATCAGTTGTTGGGTGAATGCATAATGGTAGTTACGGTAGATTTCCATCATACTAAGGTCTCCGTACGTTTGCAGTTGGGCAGTGGTGAGCTGCGCATTCGGGTCGATGGTAGCGGCCTTGGAAGGGTCGGTATTCATGTTTTCCATGTATTCATCGCTGCAAGAAGCGAAAAACAGGGCACATGCCATCGTGATGATTGTGATGTATTTAGATTGTCTCATGATATATCTTTTTAGAATTTCACATTTACATTAAAACCATAGCTTCTGCGTGAAGGCAACGAACCGTATTCAAGTCCCATACCGGTGGTATTGTTGTAGTTGGAATCCGGGTCGATATTCGGGATATTCTTCCATACGATGAACGGATTGCGGGCAACGAACGAAACGGTCAGTCCGCTTACTACATTCTTCAGCCAGGATTTGGGTACATTATAACTCAACGTCAGCTCACGGCATTTTACGTATGAGTTGTCGTAAATAAACATAGAAGGTGCATTACGGCAAACGCTCATCCAGTAGTCTTCCGGATTGATGTAGATGTCGTTGGGGCGATACGTTCCATCACCGTTGTCGATGACACCTGGAGCAACGAATCCGCCTGTCGGCTTCCAGTTATCGGCTCCTTTCGCAATGCCGGCTGCCAATCTTTCTTCTTCCGAGCGATACCAGGCGTCGCGTCCTGCCAATGTCTCCGGACTTTTACCCGATTCGTAAGCAGCACGGGCAGACATAGAATAGAGGTCGGCGCCTACTTTCACATCAAATACCGCTACCAGCGAAAGATTTTTGTAGGTAAAGTTGGTGAGCAATCCACCTGTCCAGTCCCAAGAGGCATTACCCAATACGTGGTTGCTCTTGTCATATTGCGGCAGACCGGTTTGCGGGTCAATCAGAATATCTCCCTTTTCGTTCCGTTGGAAGTCCGGGCCTACAATAGAACCAAAGTTCTCGCCTACCTTAGCGGCCACCTGAACGTCGAGCCAAGATGCTTTTTCCAGTTCAAACATATCCGATTCGCCATCCAGTTCTTTTACCTTGTTGCTGTTTTTGGAGAAGTTCAGATTAATGTCCCAGGAAAAATCGCGTGTTTGAATCGGTCGTGTGCTAAGGGCAATCTCAATACCTTTGTTTTCTATCTTGCCGGCATTAATCAAGCGATAGTTGTAACCGGTTGTCCAGGAACTTGCCATTCCCATAATCTGGTTTTTACTGATTTGAGAATAGTAGGTGAAATCCAGTCCGATACGGTTCTTCAGGAATTTCAATTCCAATCCCATTTCCACGGAGTTTGTTTTGGTTGGTTTCAAGTCTTTGTTGGGGATGGTTCCGTTATCGATATATCCGATGGTATATCCGGGATAAGCATATTTGGATTTCGTATAGACGAGTCCCAATTGATAAGGATCGGTATCGCTACCTACTTGCGCCCATGACATACGCACCTTTCCGTAAGGCAGGAGGTCGCCCAGTTTTGTCAGCTCGGAGAATACAAAGCTACCGGAGAAAGAAGGATACATATACATGTTGTTGCCAGTGGGTAGGGTAGACGATTGGTCGCCACGCAACGTAGCATCGAGGTAAAGCATGTGTTTCCATCCCACGTTCACTGCTCCGTAAACCGAATTAATCTGCTTGCGGTAACTGCCGGGCACTACACTGATCTCGTTGAAGCTCGTCAATGAAGGGACATCGCGTATCTTCATGTCTTGAGCGGTGGTAACGGTGGTCTGGTTGTTCACCTTATATACATTGCCGCCTAACGTAGCGTTGAAATCGAAATCACCCCAATGGTTGTTGTAGAGAGCCAACACTTCAAAGTTGTACATGCGGTTGCGGAAAGCACTGTTTTGAAGTCTTCCGGCTTCGAATCCGGGAGTGGTAGGCGCTTTGTAATCATCGAACGTGAACCAGTTGAGTTCGGCGCCCAATGTTGCTTGAAGTTTCAGATGTGGGTCGATGTTCCATACGGCCTTGCCGTTCATGCGGAACAAGTCTTTCTTGGATTTATTGAAGTTCTTATAGATATCCCAATACGGATTCACGTTGTAGGGATCCATACCGTTCCAGTTGGAATATTCGCCGTCGGCAGTCTGATAGGTTTGCAACCATTCCTGATCGTAGGTGGTGGCAAGGGTCATCAGGTTTTTACCGATATTGGACTTGCTGTCGCCCAGTGCCGGACGGTTCTTCACATCTTCCCGTGTATAGTTGACGCTGAAATCCAGGTCTACCTTTCCTGCAGACGTATTGGCGCGCAGGTTGAAAATGTCACGGCTCATGTGTGTCTGGGGAACAATGTCTTTATTGCGCATATCCGTATAGGTAAAGCGAATTCCGGTTTTTCCGCTGTTCACCCCTATGATGGCGGAGTTGGTGGCGGTGATACCCGTGCGGAAGAAGTTGGACGTATTGTCGGGGACAATGAGGAAAGGGCGTTCCACGCCGTCGAAATACTTCAGCATGTTTGAACCGTCCGCTTTGGGACCCCAACTTTTGTTTGTGTTGGATATGGCATCATAGCTATAAGTACCGTTGCTTCCCATACCATATATCTGTTGCACTTCGTCCCATTTGGCAAGTTGGGTGTCGAAAGTCAGCGTTCCGTTATATTCCACGCTGATTTTATCCTTGTTGGCTCGCTTGGTTGTAATCAAGATAACACCGTGGCTGGCACGGCTACCATAAAGTGCGGATGCCGCAGGGCCTTTCAATACCGACATATTTTCTACGTCATCGGCATTGATGCTCGAAATACCGTCGCCCAAGTCGAAGCCTCCGTTTGTGCCGGCACTGCCGAAATTAGTGTTGTCCAAAGGTACACCGTCCACTACATAAAGAGGCTGGTTATTGCCGGTCATTTCGGTACTGCCTCGTAGAATAACGCGCGTAGAACCGGAAGGACCACCGGCGGTCTGGCTGACTACCAAGCCCGGCACACGTCCTGCCATGGAGTTGATAAGATTCGTTTCTTTCGCTTTGGTCAAGGCTTCACCTTTCACTTCATCAATGCCATAGCCCAACGCTTTGCGCTCTCTCTTGATGCCAAGAGCGGTAACTACCACTTCATCCAATGCTTTGGCATCCTCTTTCAAGGTGATGTTCAAAGGACCTCTTCCCGCTTTTACTTCTTCGGATTTATAACCCACGTAGCTGACAACGAGCGTAGCTCCCGCTTTTACATTCAAACTGAAATTTCCATCCAGATCGGTAATCGTTCCGTTGGCAGTTCCTTTCTCCACTACGGAAGCCCCAATGATAGGACCTGTGGCATCGCTCACTTTTCCGGTTACCTTGTTACTTTGTTGTTGAATAGCCTGGGAACTTGGTTCCGTTGCTGCATACACTTGCTGGAAACCTCCCGCCATCCAAAGAGCGAGTGTTCCGCAAAACAGTAGATACTTACATTTTTCCATATTCATAGCATGTATATTTAAGATTCCTATAATATTTTCACCCAGTCGATGTACATCTTCACTTTCTGACCGTCTTTCAGGCCCGTCAGTTTATTAATGTCGGTAATCCCTGTAAACGCACCTCCCACGGCGAGGTTGAACAGGATGTAGAAGTTGTCATGAAAGTAGGTGTTCGAGCTAATGTCGAACGTATGAAACTTGACGTTGTCGATGGATATTGTCAGGTTGTTTTCATCCCAATCCAGAGAGTAGGTGTGATAATTGCCGTCTTGCAGGCTGTTGGCAACATTGGCTTTGTAGTATTGCTGTTCGTGAGCCGCTGCGCTAGGGCCATAGTGAATGGCGGTGTTCACTTGTTTTTCCGAATCGCCCGCAGCCATTCCGCTCTGTTCTCCCATTTCCATAATGTCGATCTCCCCGCATGCCGGCCATTCTTTGTCGTTATCTCCCATCATCCAGAACGCAGGCCACAGTCCGCCGTTAGTCTTGGGAAGCTTGATACTTGCTTCTATCTTGCGATACTTGAAACTCTTTTTTCCTTTTGAATTGATCCTGCCTGAATAGATTTTATTCCCTTTGCGTTCGGCGGTAAGAATCAGAACCGATTTATCCCCGTCCTTTCCAACGGACACATGAGCGGCATCGTATGCCTGTAGCTCTTGATTGGTCCAACCGGGTTCATGAGTTTCTTTCGTCCATACTTTTTCATCGAAAAAGTTGAAATCGTCTTTAAAAAGAATGTCTTGTGGATTTTCCTCCGGTTCCGTTCCAACAGAATCCGACGAACAGGATTGTTGCGCGAAGCAAACGGATAAAAATAGGAATAGTGCTACTTTTTTCATCGTTTTAGCATTTTAAAGGTTAAACGTAATATGTGCTTTATACTTGTAAAGCTTGGTGCAAAGATGCTAATATCCGGCTGAAACGATGGTCAGATTGCTGACATATTAGGTTTGATTGCTGACAAATCTGCTGATTTTTATCGAACGGACGTTATCTTACCCATTCTTTTTCGAAGATTGTTGCTGTACAAGAATGAGGTAAATGATAATTTTGCGGAGTGCCCTGAAAGGGCTTAATTATATAGCGTAGGGCAACGCCCTACGTAAAAGCGACAATCTGAATTTGCGCCCTGAAAGGGCATAATTGTATACGGTTCCGCCCTTTCAGGGCTTGTGGCTGGTGTGCTTTTTTCGTAGGGCGTTGCCCTACGCTATATAATTAAGCCCTTTCAGGGCACCCCAATAAATATATAATTGTAAGGCTTTCAGCCTAACCGATAAATTCTCATTTAACCACTAAATTTCCATTTAATTAAGAACTGTACTGAAATGAACTAAATGATCATTTATTTTTAGACATAAGAACAAAAGAACATAAATGCTGCGCTTTGAAACTTATTTCTGTTGCTTATTGAACTGCTATTTTATTTTTTGTTCTTATGTTCTTCTGTCTGTATTAAATTCTCATTTAACCGCTAAATTCCCATTTAATTAAGAACGGTACGGAAATGAGGTAAACTCATACAATTATAATTCAAAAAAACTTCCGTAAACATTCTCAAGTATACTTATCACTATGAGAAAAAATACTCATAGGTATGAGAAGAAATACTCATTATAATGAGAACTTTTTCTCATTGCAGTGAGAATATACCCTTGTCAGAATAGGCTGAAACAGTTCATTACTGTACCGGAAACGAGCTAATTCTAATTCAAAACCGAACATGAATGCTTGTCTACTTCCCACTATATTTACTTGGCTGCATCCCGAATTGTTTCTTGAACAATGAACTGAAATACTTCGTGTTGACAAATCCGGTTTCGGCGGCGACATCGGTTACGCTTTTACCTTCTTTCAGCAGTTCGGCAGCTTTTTGTAGCCGGATGATACGGATAAACTCTTGCGGCCCTTTTCCCGTCAGTGATTTAAGGCGACTGTAGAATAGTGTCCGGCTCATTGCCATTTCATGGCACAAGAGATTGATGTTGAAATCGGGTTCATCCAAATGTTCAAGAACAAACCGGGTAGCTTGCATGATAAACCGGCGGTCACCCTCGGCCATTGTTTCGCTTGCTGTCGTTACGTTTTTGTTGTCGATACTTTCATTGTTTTCATTGCTTTCATTGTCGTCACGTTTGCCGCCCGCCTCTACTTGAGCGATGGCTTGCCGCATGAAAAACTGCCGTTGCCTGTTTCGATTGTCAATCAATCCTTGTACTTTCAATTTCAGTATCTCTGTACTGAATGGTTTGGGGATATAATCATCCGCGCCTTTCTTCAATCCTTCCACTATTGCTTCGTGGTTAGCCTTTGCCGTCAGCAGAACGACCGGAATACCTGATGTGTCAGGATTTTCCTTGACCATTCTGCAAAGCTCGTCACCCCGTATGCCGGGCATCATGACGTCGGAGAGGATGATATCCGGATATTCATTGGCGAGACAGGCGATAGCTTCGTGTCCGTCGGCAACATCAATCACCCGATAGAGGTGTTCAAAGGTCTGGCGGAGGTAGTGACGGAGAGTTTCGTGGTCTTCTACAATGAGCAATGTATTCCGGTCGTCCGGATCTTTCATTTTATCCGTTTCGGGGCTGTTATTATCCGATGTGCCGGCAAGGTGTTCGAGGGATGATTCGTGCGACACGGGTTCGGCTACGGTGGTGGTTCGCGGCAATGTTACGATGAAAGTAGTTCCCTTGCCCTCCTCGGAACAGAAAGTGATTTTTCCATGCAGCATCTTTACAATGCGCTGCACCTGCAACAGTCCGAATCCGGTTCCTTCTTCCTGTGACTGCCGGGCATTTTCGGCTCTGTAAATATCGGAGAAGATATGCTTTTTCGCTTTCTTCGGTATGCCTATTCCGTTATCTTTCAACGAAAGGATGGCTTTGCGTTTCGTGGCTTTCAAATCCAGGCTGATTTCTCCCTGGGGCATGGTGTATTTGCAGGCATTGGAAAGAAGATTGTCGAGTAACATCTCTATCAGGTGTTTGTCGGCCGAAACGAAAATGGCTTCGTCGGGTTGGGTCAGATTCAGTGTCAACTGCTTCTTCTCGCAAAAAGACCGGAAGACAGAGACTTCTTTCAGCAAAACTTCATTCAGACAAAGCGGAACCGATGAAGAGGATGGCTTGTGGGCGTCTACCTTTTCAAATTCGAGCAACTGTGTGATGAGCGAATGGAGTTTTCGGGTACTTTCATGAGCCAGATTCAGGTAATAACGGGCTTTGTCCGAGAGATCCTGTTCCCGGTTCAAATCCTCCAGAGGTGCCATGATAAGCGTTACCGGCGTGCGAATGTCGTGCGCCGTGTCGATGAAGAAACGTATTTTGTCTTCGTCGTATTTCTTTTGGAGCTGGTTGCTCTTATAGCGCAGGATGAAATAGAAAACGAAGCCTATTATAAATAGGTAAATAGTCCAAGCCCACCACGAGTTCCACCATGGCTGGCTCACTTTCACTTCTAAGGTGCTTTCGGAGATAGTCTTTCCGTCGCTGCGCCGCAGGCTGCGCACCTTAAAAAGATAAGTGCCCGGCGATACCTTGGTGTAGGATGCCTTGCCCTCGGCAGACGGTTTGCTCCAGTCATTGTCATACCCCTCTAAAATATGCTGATAGACAATATCGCGCTGGAAACGATAGTTGATAGATTCAAAAGAAACGGTAAACGAGTTGTATTTATAGCCGAGCCGTACCGCACGGTCGGCAAGCATATCATGGATGGCGGGTCTCAACGATTCTTCTTCCTGGACGTTTTGATAATCAACCGTCAGCCCCGTGAAACGCAGGAGCGTCCAGTAGTCTACGGTTGAGATGTCGAGTGGCATGATAAAGACAGCGCCATCCGTGCTGCCATACACAAACTCGCCGTTCATCAACCGGGCAAATGAGGATTTGTTATATTCCTTGTCTATATTGCCTGCATAGTTGAGGTTCGACACGCGCAGGCTGTCTATCAAGGCAATTCCTTTTCCGGTGCTGACCCACAAGCGTTTCTTGTCGTCTTGCTGCAAACTATATATATCATTGGACGGCAATCCCTCTTGAACAGTGAAAGTCTTTACCGTCCGGTTTTTCATGTCATATAGATTCAATCCTCCCCCTTCGGTTCCCAGCCACACGGTTTCGTCGTCATTGAATAGCATAGAGATGATATAAGCACTGACATTCTGATTGTGAAATTCCTGGGAATTGGCATAGTGCTGTATATTCCCTGTATGTTTGTCCACCAGGAAGAAACCGTTGACGGTAGCCACCGCTACCCGGTTTCGGTCGATAGGTTCAATGGACTGTACCCAATTCACGTCGAAAGACCGTTTGCTGCCTTTTTCTTTTTCAAACATGATCAGGCATCCGTCCAGCCCTCCTATCCATAAGTCTCCCTCCATGTCTTGTCTGACGGAGAAAATATAATTGGTGGTCAATTGCCCTTGTTGCTTGGTGAGATGGCGTAACACGCGTCCGTTGTTATCCAGTAGATACACTCCGTCTCCGTATGTTCCTACCCATACGTTCCCATTTCCGGATGTGCAAAGAGAAATGGTTACGATTTCTTTCAGCACGTGTTTCCAAGTGCCTGACAGGGTGTTTCGGATGCTGATTCCATCATCAGTAGCGAACCATTGGTTGCCATCCGGGTTTTCTTCGATATCATTCACGTTGTTGCTGATGAGAGAATGGGTATTTCCCTTTTCGTGTGTTAATATCGAAATGGGATGTTTCAGCAGGATAGCCACGGATACGCCTCCCGTATAACTACCTATCCAGATGTTGCCCTGGTCGTCTCTGGTTACGGCATATACGCCGTTTCCGCGCAGATAAGTATCTGTGTCATCTCTGGTATTCATCAGTAAACGGGCTTTCTTGGTGTCCTTGTCTATCGCATACACGCCACCACCGTCCACGCCTATGAGTATGGTATGTACATCATAGTCTGTAATTGCCCGTATCGGATGAAGGAACGTGCTCCCTTGTCCCTCCAGCGCAAGCACTTTGGAAGTGTCGAGGTTCATCACAGACAAACCGCTGCCAAATGTGCCTATCCAGAGTTCTTTTTTCGGTTTGTCGCAGAACAATGTTTGTACATTCCACCCTTCCAGCAGCTGGCGTTTCTTATCCGGCAGGGCGTGTGACAGTTGCCAGACTCCGTTAGAAGTACCCACAAAAAGCGACTCGCCGGCAAATGCGATGTCGTTGACATATTGTCCTTTCAACACGGCAACTATACGATGGTCCGCTTCTTGCTTGTATAGTCCTTTATCCGCCCCCATCCACCAGGTTCCGTCACTATCCAAACAGAGTTTGTTCAAGATGACTTCTTCCTGAATCAATTGTCCCAGGTGGAGGACTTGTTCAAAATGATCCAGGATGGTGGAATATCGGTAGATTCGTCCGGTGTGGTCGTAGGCGAACAGTCCTTGTTGTGCGTCGTACAATAAGTAAAGCCTGCGTCCGGCAAGATCGCCATAATAGAAACTGCCCGGTAAATCATAGTTCTTTACCGTATGACCGTTGTATCTGTCTATTCCGGTTTTTGTAGCAATCCACATCGCACCGTCTCCATCCTCGACAATCGAAAAAACACGTTGACTACTAAGGCCTTCTGCATAGCCTACATGCCTGACATCGAACATCCGGTTGGTCAGTTCGGCTTTGACAGCCATATTTATCATTAGTAGTAAGGTGATAACAAGATTAAAACGAACCATATTCTTTTAATTGTTGACATTACAAAGATAAAGTTTCTTTAGAAAATCCCAACAGAATAGGGGTGTGAAATTAGAAGGAATATTCAGTAAATGTTCCTATGTAAAGTCAATTAGAAAATCAACAAGATTAATATTTCCGGGAATGGCAAGTTTCTTTCTTATTCGGTAACGGGCTGTTTCTACCCCACGAATAGTGAGATTGGTGAACTGCGCAATGTCTTTAGCTGACATCCTTCCCTTTTTACAGTGAACCGCCGAATACGCTCTGTATAAATAGGGCTATTGATAAGTTTCATCTTTTTATAGTTATAGTTGATATACAAAACAGATATGTCAGTTTTATTAAGCATAACTTATAACTCTATCCTAGTTGACGAAAGAGAAATAAAAAGAATGTGAGGTGGCCTAAATAGTAAGAGGCTGCCTCACATTGCTTTTAGTGACTGTCTTGGATTTATTTATTGCACTTCAAAACTCCCTTTCAACCGTATATCCTGTGAAGAAGCTCCCACCATAACCGAGAAACTTCCCGGCTCTACCGTAAACTGATTATTCTTGTCCCATAATCCCAAGTCTTGAGGAGTAAGGGTAAAGCTGACGGTTTGTTCTTCACCCGGTTGCAAATGAATACGTTCAAAACCACGCAATACTTTATCGTAGGTGGTAACGCTGCTGAAATCATCCCGGATATAAAGCTGGACTACTTCATCCCCTGCTTTCTTTCCTGTATTCTTCACAGTACATGAAAGAGTGATATTTTCCTGCGGACCGATCACCGGTTTAGATATTTTCAAGTCTGAATATCCGAAGGTCGTATAGCTTAAACCATATCCGAAAGGATAAAGTACACCGTCTACACGAACTTTCCCTTTAGAGTCAGAACCCGGCTTGAATGGGAATGCAAAAGGAATCTGTCCCACAGATTTCGGGAAAGTGACAGCCAGACGTCCTCCCGGATTATAGTCTCCGAAAAGTACTTTAGCGATGGCATCCCCCATAAATTCTCCGGGGAACCAGGCATGAATAATGGCAGGAATGTATTTGTTTGCCCAGTTGATGGTTGCTGCCCTTCCGTCCACCATCACTAGAACGACAGGTTTACCTGTTGCATAAACTGCTTCCAATAATTGTTGCTGCCGTCCGCAGAGGTCAAGATTGGTACGTGAAAACTCTTCCCGAACCGTTTTCTCATTTCCACCCAGTACAAGGATAGCGACATCCGAAGCCTTTGCTAATTCTACCGCTTCCTGAATCATCGCCTGCTCTTGTGTATCTAATGGAACATTGTACAGTTCGCTCTCCGGGAAATATTTATCAATAATATCACAGCCTTTAGCATAGCGAACTTCCGAGTTAGGCAGATATTCTTTGATTCCCTGATATACAGTCTTAATAGACGCATTGGCAGGACCATATCTGCAAGTCAGCTCCTTCACTTCTTCCGCATTCGGACCAATCACAGCTATTTTTTTGAAGTTCTTGGATAACGGAAGCATCTGATTCTCATTCTTCAAAAGAACGACGGACTCCAAAGCGGCTTCCATAGATACTGCTTTATGAGCGTCATTGTGTACGACTGTCTCCGGACGACGCTCATCACCGGGATACGGATTATCAAAAAGCCCCATCATAAACTTGACACGCAGAATCTCACTGACGCGTTGATCGAGCGTATGCAAAGAGACTTTACCTTCGTCGATAGCACGACGCAACGGGAGGATGAAATCTTGTGGCGGAGTAAAGTTGGTACGGATATTCAATCCTGCATTGACCACTTGTGCCGCCATCTCTTCTTCAGTCGGGGTGATACGATGTTTGGTGTGCAGAAACTCTACCGCCTCACTATCCGATACTACATATCCTTTGAATCCCCATTGCTGACGCAGAATCTCCGTGAGGAAATGATAACTTCCGGAAACTGGCTCCCCGTCATAATCATTATACGAACTCATCACTCCTAGAGCACCCGCTTCCTGAATACCTTTGCGGAAAGGTTCCAAATAAAGAGTCTTCATCTCACGCGGGGCCACGTGCGGATCAGTACGCGTACCTCCGTCGCGTCCACCGACCGGGATGCTATACACGGCGAAATGCTTGGGAGTAGCAACAATACCTTCGCTTTGCAGACCGAGGATCATCTGTTTTCCCAATTCGCCCGCCAGATACGGATCTTCTCCGTAACTTTCTACCACACGTCCCCAGCGAGGATCTTGTGCAATATCCAGAATAGGAGAATAAATATTGGTATATCCCAATGCTTTTGCCTCATTTGCAGTGACTTTCGCAATTTCCCGGATCAGTTTCTTGTTCCACGTGGCACCTTGCCCGCATTGAGCGGGAAACATGGTAGCCCGGTCGTGACATAATCCGCGTATTCCTTCATTGGTGAAGTCCACCGGAATGCCCAGTCGTGTCTGTTCTACAAACCAGCGTTGAATGCTGTGCCGGTTCTTGACGCTGTTGGCATACGGATAGGAGATCTCAGAACCGAACTTACCCAGTCCGTTCGCCTGCTCATCAATGTTTCCGATACCGTCCTTCCAAATTTCCGCTAACCATCCGGCAGTAGGACACGCATCTTTCAATACCCGTCCCGAACCGTAGAGAGTAGCCATCTGACAGGTTTTCTCTTCCAGTGTCATTTGCGAAAGCAAATCCGCGATGCGGGCTTCGATAGGAGCGGAGGGATCCTCGTATACATCCTTTATACCGTTTTTATTGAAGTCGATCCAAGTCTTTTTGTATATGTCCTTTGAGTTGTTGCCGGATTTGTTACCGGTAGGTTTGTTGCTTGCCGAGATATTGCCGGTGTAGATACTTCCGGCAGATATTAACAGGGCGAGACATAGTAATTTCTTCATAATTTATTTATTTGTAAGAGTACTTATCTATTTATGCTGCAAGTATACAAAAAGAATTTGAAATGAGCGGATAGAATAGTCTTTATAATCATGTTATAAACGGCTGTCTTGGTACTGGTGTATAGGGAGAATGATATTATGAAGCAGGGAAGAATACCTTATCTCCCCTTTATTATTGTATTAAGTTACCGCTCTTCTTGCATCAGACTACCGATATGGTTAGTTTACCACGGCCGTGACGAATTCTCTCCACGGCTGTGACGAGAAGTTACCACGGCTGTGGGAAGATCTCCCCACGGCCGTGGGGAATTAACTATATCGGTGGTTTAACGGATGGATAATGAAGGGATAACAGATGTATACCGGTTGCATTTCTTATGTAATGCGGGGAAGCAGGACGACGCTTACAATGAGACAGGGTGAGGGTAACAGCCTACCCTCACTTACCATCACCTTTACCCTCACACCTGTGATGCCGATGGATAAAGAGATACAGGCAGAGGGTGAGGGTGTGAGGGTAAAAGTGCCCTGAACTTTTGTTTGGAGAAATTTGCTTGGAGATGCTCCGTCATGTTTCTTGAATGCTGAATTCGTTTCTTAAACGGGTGTGGAGCATGAAGTTAAATTCATTAGCCGAAAGCCGGAAACTGTTTTATGGCTTTTCGTTGGCTCGCAGACCGAAGACTTTTCCTGTCATCTGCCGGACGGCTACTTTCCACACTTTTACGTTACGTACGGCAGGATCGGAATAGCTGAATGCGTTGTCTGTATAATGTCGCATGATGATATCCAGTGCACGGCGTTTATCGTCTATCTCTTCGATGAATTCCACTTGCCCCCGACACATCGCGCTTTCGGAACGCATACTGTAACTGCAGGCTACCTTTTCGTGTTGGTAGACAAGTTTATGTCCGAGGCTGAAAGTGATACATACATTATTATTATGTTCCAACATCTCTAACTTGCTGCCTTCGGGACCTGAATGCAGATATATGGTGCCATTTTCATAACCGAAGTTCATGGGAACTACATAGGGATTACCTTCTAAATCTGTAATGCCCACAAAACAGGCATCGCAATGCAGGATAATGGACTCGATTCGTTGTTTGTCTTCGATAATGACAGTCTTCATGGATATATGAATGTTATAATAGTAAGAATAATCAAAATGATACGCTAAAGTACAGACTTACGACTGATTACACAAATCTATGCAAACTTTTTTCTCGTTGTTTTCACAGATTTATCTAATCAATCGTATTCCCGTACTAATGTTATCAGGGGTTGAATGAGCTTTTCAGTTTGCTTGAATATTCAAACTTTTACTTTTCTATTAATTCGAAGTCCAATTGTTTCTTCTCCAAATTGGCACGGGCTACCCGAACAGTAATAGCGTCTCCCAAACTGTATATTTTGTTTTTGCGGCGTCCGCGAAGACAATAGTTCTTCTCGTCGAATTCGTAATAGTCATCATCCAAGTCACGAACAGGAACCAGACCTTCACATTTGTTTTCGTTCAGTTCTACATAAAGTCCCCACTCGGTTACGCCGGAGATTACACCGTCGTAAATCTGTCCCAGACGTTCGCTCATAAATTCCACCTGTTTATATTTGATGGAAGCACGCTCGGCATTGGCTGCGATTTGTTCCATGTTGGAGCTGTGGTCGCAGAGGTCCTCGTACTTGGCTTCGGATACGCTGCGCCCTCCGTCCATATATTTTGTCACCAAACGATGTACCATCATGTCCGGGAAACGGCGGATGGGAGAAGTAAAGTGAGTGTAATATTCGAAGGCCAGTCCGTAGTGGCCGATGTTATGAGTTGAATAACGTGCTTTTTGCATGGCGCGGATAGATACCGTTTCAATCAGGTTCTCTTCTTTCTTTCCATGAATGTCATCCAATAAGTGGTTGATGGATTTGGAGATATCCGTCTTCGTTCCGCTTGTGCGCACTTTGTAGCCGAAGCGGGCAATGAACTGTGACAAGTTCTCCAACTTCTCCGGATCGGGCAGGTCGTGAATACGGTAGGGAAGCACTTTGGGCTTTTTATTTTTGGGCACTTTACCTACAAACTCTGCCACTGTTCTGTTAGCGAGCAACATGAATTCTTCCACCAGTTTATTAGCATCTTTTGACTCCTTGAAGTAAACGCTGATTGGTTTTCCTTTTTCGTCAATCTCGAACTTCACTTCGTAGCGGTCGAAGTTGATGGCTCCTGCAGAGAAACGTTTTTCGCGCAGTGCTTTGGCAATGGTATCTAATGTGAGCACTTCTTCTTTGAAGTCTCCTTCTTTTGTTTCTATGATTTGTTGTGCCTCTTCATAGGTGAAGCGACGGTCGGAGTTGATAACCGTATGTACGATGCGTGAGTCTTTAATTTCTCCTTTTTCCGTAATATCGAAGATAACGGAGAAAGCTAGTTTTTCTTCGTTCGGGCGGAGTGAACAAATGAAGTTACACAGCCGTTCGGGAAGCATCGGAATGGTACGGTCTACCAGGTAAACGGAGGTTGCTCGTTTTTCTGCTTCCTTGTCGATGATTCCTCCTTCTTTTACGTAATGTGTCACGTCGGCAATGTGTACACCCACTTCCCATAATCCGTCTTTCAGTTTGCGGATGGAAAGTGCGTCGTCAAAGTCTTTGGCATCTTTCGGGTCGATGGTGAAAGTTGTTACCTTACGGAAATCTTCGCGTTTGGCAATCTCTTCTGCTGAAATCTCGGCAGGAATCTTGTCTGCTGCTGTTTCTACTGCTTTCGGATATACATACGGCAGACCGAATTCCGCAAGAATAGCGTGCATCTCTGTGGTATTGTCACCAGCCTGACCTAATATATCTATTATTTGTCCGATAGGATTCTTAGCCTTGTCCGGCCATTCGGTTACTTTCACAATGGCTTTATCTCCGGTTTTACCGCCTTTCAGCTTATCTTTCGGAATGAAAATATCATTGGCAAGTGTACGGTTCTCTGTCACCAGGAATGCGTATGACTTGGCTACTTCCAGTGTGCCGACGAAAGTATCGTTTGCACGTTCCAGTATTTCTATTACTTCTCCTTCTGCTTCTCTGTTCTTCCGTTTGGCATAAAAAGCAATTTTTACTTTGTCATTGTTCATGGCATGTGCCGAATTGCGTTCGGCCACAAATATCGGTTCGCCTCCTCCTTCAGGAATAAATGAATTCTTACCATTGCTTTTCCGTTGGAAAGTGCCTGTCATCTCCGTTCCATGATTGTTGAGACGGAATTTTCCTTTTTCTATTTCGGAAATATAATCGTCAGCTAAAAGGTCATGTAATATATCGACGCATAGCATTTTCTGCGGATGGGTGGTGAGACGCAGTTCTGAAAATATATATTTCATACTCAAGGTCTCGCTGGATTTGGCATGGAAAAAGTCTATTAATAATGCTGCCAGCTCTTTCTTACTCATTCTTTTGCCGGCCTTTTTCTCTTTCTTTTCTTTCTTTTTTGCCATATTATATGGAATTTATTAGTAGTTCAATCTACAAAGTAAACAAATTTTTGGACTTGATAGTTCTGAATGAGGACAAAACTTTTTGTGTTACTTGATATTTCATAGATTTTGAAACAGAAAGCCTCCTTTTCTGAATCAATTCGGAAAAGGAGGCTGGTCGGGTTTATAAAGAGAGAGAGAATAAAATTAGAATACCTTCGTTATGGTCATAATTACATATTGCATTTTCACTATTTCCTGTGTAGAGAGGCACATAAAAAGGGAAGTATATCTCTTGACACGCTTCCCTTATCTTTAAGAGAGAATTTATTAATTCTGTAATGAACTAATTGATGAATACTTGTTTATAACTAATTTTTTACGCAACGTACCGAAAGACCGCGTTTTTCTTGTATTCCTCCTTTATCAGAAGAATAACCTAATCCATAGCTCATATTACTGAAATATACAGTTCCTGCTCCATAAGTAGCTTGGTCTGTACTCCAAAAATCTGTTCTACTCTTTGACTTAGGTGTTTCAAAACCTCCACTATGATAGCATTGTCCAGCAGGTATAACATTAAAGCCATAGGTATCACGCGGGCCATTAGCAAGGTCAGGATTTTCATCTATCATGCCAGATTCTCCCCAACCGTCAGTATCAAGTTTTCCTGTTAATGCTGACCAGACGTTTTTACAATCTTTATCAGAGTACTTATTTCCATCCTCATCTGTCCATACGTTACCTTCAACTGGTGCTAATTCACTAACAACAAAACTTTCTAGCTTTTTCCATTCTGCTTTACTTGGCAGGTGCCATCCGCTAGGACAGATTCCTTGGATACCACTTGGTATGGCTTCTGCATCTCCACCTGTTGCATTCTTTTGGTTCATAGCGGCATACCAATTATACAAGACTCCGTATGTTTTATATTCTTTCGTGGCTTTAGCTGCATTTACATCTTCGCCATCATAGTTGAAAACAAAATAGAGTGGATCTCCATCACTAGTAGCGGCAGCTTCCGGTTTGCTAACTGATGGTAAATAGGCCAAGTTCTCTGCCATCCATATTTGTTCACCAATCGTAACAATTTTGTATTCATGATTGTCTCGTGGGTCAATCATTTTTCCTTCTTCCGGTTCAGGAGTTGGTTTTGTTTTTTGTAATGTGACATTAACTTCACTTGTTGCCGTAGTGCCTTGATCACCTTTGACGGTTAATTCAATTTTTAATGCTCCTTCGGCTTGGTTAGCTTCAAATGTATAATCATAGCTAAAAGGCACAGCAGTAACTTCTGATATAGCTTTGTCTCCTACTTTTAATGTGACGTTTGAGATTTCACCAAAGTCAATCGTTGCTTCTCCTTTGATTGTCATTTTTTCTGCAATGTTTACCGTAGCTCCTTCAGCAGGTGCAGATATGGAGCATGTTACATGTTGCTCGGGAGTAGGGTCGTTGTTGTCGTCACCACAAGCAATTAGTCCTAAGACTGCGAATAAAAAGAATCCAAATTTTTTCATAAATGTATTTATATTTAGTGAGTAATAATATAATCGTTAGTCTTTGATACAACGGACAGGAAGACCTACTCCCGGATTGAATTCTGCATTGGTTACAAATGTGTGGAGGTCTGACCATAAACGTACGGTGATACCGAATTCAGGTCCCATTTGTACTCCGGCTGTCGAACTCCACCAGCCGGCACTGTAGCAGGTATGCATCCAATCTTCGTCACCTGCACATGCACGGAATCCGATGGGTAAACCGTTGAACAAGGTTGCATTATTCTTTTCCATTTCTACGCCAACCCAAGTTGGTTGAGGTTCTATTTCTGTATATTCTGGCAGCATCCACATTGTTGTTGAAGCTAAAGCTTTTGCTATGGCTGTTTCGTCTACTTGACCATCACTCATGATAGCGGCCATGCCGGAGTCTAAAACATATTTAGATAATGTCTGCCATTCTTTTTGCGACGGAATATGCCATCCGTCAGGACAAACACCTTTTATATTTCGTGTTTCATCTTCTCCTAATGCTGTTTCACCTTGAAGTGCTGCAGGTAAGTTATAGTAGGCTCCATAAGCTTTTAAATAAGCTTTTCCCAAGTCTGTTTTGATATCACTGTCGAACATGACATAATATTTGGGCGCTGTTGAAGATATATCAAAATTCTGTTCCGGTAAATAGCGTAAATTTTCTGCCATCCATAACTGGTCTGCAAGTTGTACCGTCTTGTATACATTTCCATCACGTGTATCTGTGAGGTCTTCTCCGATTTGAGGTGGTGCAGGTCTGTCACCGAGTTCTGTTGTGACAGTAATAGTTGCCAAAGCACTGCCTTCATGATCTCCTTTGACTGCTAATTCAATTTTCAACTCTCCTGGTTCAGCTTCCTTGGGGAAAGTGTATTCATAGTAGAATGGAACCGAACTTATGTCGGTAATAACTTCTCCTCCTACTTTAAGTTCAGCGGAGATAATTTTACCATAGTTAGTCGTTCCTTCTCCTCTGATAATCAGTTTGTCTGATATTATAACGGTTTCTCCGTTAGTCGGCATAAATATCTCACAGCTTACCTGTTGGTCCGGAAGTATTTCTCCTCCTCCGCTTGCGGTGCTGTTGTCATCTTTACAGCTTGCACCAAGTAATCCTAATGCCACGATAAAGCTAGTTAATAGTATCTTTTTCATATGTTATTGGATTATGTCTTCTTTAAATAGAATACAATTAATAAAAATGGACAGATTGTCTATAACTTTCTGTAGTTTTGCATCTTCATATACCCGGAAAACAAAACCGAAAGGATCACTTTCTTTTATTCCGGAAAAAGCGAAAACGAATGTTCCGTCTGTTAACATTACGGGGCCTAATGAGATTGTTACAGAAGGATCTTTTACATAATATAGGTCAGAGCTAAGAATTTCGAATGAGAGATATAAATTGTCCTCGAAGACTCCTAGGTTTTGACCGGCCCCAAAAGCCAGGCAATTGTCTATGGCTTTTGCTTTCAGTTTGTAAGGCAATCCGGTTAGAATGTTTGAAAGCAGATATGTTCCGTCTTCCTGTTTCTCAATGGTGACATCTTTCAAACCGTAATTCATTTGCCCGTCTGAAAACATACCTTGCCATGTTCCGGTAAGCTCGTCAACATCATATTGTATTACCTGATAAGAAGCCGATCTGTCTTTTGCTGCCACATTGACAATAGCTCCTCTCATTTTTCCGGAGGTATTTTCTTTTACCTTGAAATTTATTCCCTTCGCATTCTGTTCAAATGACAACCATTCTTGAGCTTCTGCGGGTATGTCTATTGTATAATCGAAAGAACTTTGTAGTTTTATTGGCAGAGTAGCTGCTTTATTGTCGGTACGGAGCATCCATTCGTCTTTGCCGAAGATGAAAACAGCTCCGGATTGATTGATGTTGAATGCTTCTGTCTCTACTCCGTTACTGATTGTCAATAAAGCATTTCTACCGGAGTACCCGGTATTTTCTTTTACTTCGAATACTACTTCATTGGGGTTTACTTCTTTCAGCACACACCAGTCGGCATTAACATCTGCTGTTATATTGCCTGTTGCCTGAAGTTGTATATAGCCTTTTCCTCCAGTCGCTTGGAAATTAGTATTTACAGCTTTGATCTCTAACCTGGATTCGCTGCTTTCCGTATCATTGCATCCCGCTATTGCTATGGTGCAAAGTACAAATAAGAATATATTAAAAAACTTTCTCATAATTGTATTAATTACTTTCGTTTTCTTTTACCATTAAGATTGAGTTATACCAGCTCCAGTAACCCATTAGTCCGGAGGTTGAATATTCATCAGATGAATAAGCCCAGATTATTAATGATGTAATTTCCTGGCTTGCTTTATCCGCAAAGTAAAAAGTGAAAGGGTTGCTGTTTGTCGTCACATTTATCAATCCGTTGCGTAGGCGTGATGGCAGACTTAATTCTGTGTGGGCATAGCCTTCCACACCTGCCGCGCACGCAAAGTAATAAGACGATGAAGAAGTCGAACTTATACTTTGTGAATCTAAAACTAGTTTTCCGCTGGCTTTGTCATACTGGAGGGTGAAGTTGAATCCGCCAATACTTTTCAGTGTATAACTTTCTCCTCTGACTTTAGGAGAGATGGTTACAGATTGCGAAGTTGGCCCTTCGTCATAATCGTCAATCGTTGCAGTGTAGGTACCGATATAGTCTTCATATTGTAGATAGTTTTCGGGATAATATTCTTTAAGTACGATGTCAGTTGCTCCTGCGTCGGTACAAACAAATAGTCTGGACTTTCTATCCCATTTGAAGTTTTGGACTTCAAGTCCGTTGACATTGTACGGGGATTGTAACTTTAATCCTTTTTCTGTGTAGATATAGGGTAAACTTCTTGCACTACTATAATCGGCGCTGTAAGCGGAGAATGTAGCCATTGTGCCATTGTTGCGTATAAAGTAATTCAGTACTTGTCCGCCTTTCTCCATGCGGTATGTATTTAGAAAAGCATCTTTCTCAATGTTAATAATATCTTCAATCTGAATACGCCATGGTATATCTTTGGGCATAGGCGTCATCTCCATTATGTTTTTGTATTTTTTTCCTTGCAGAATTACCTTGTCGGGAGTTGCGCTCATTATAATAAACTCGTAATCCCCTCCTAGGTTCATGTTCAGGCCTAGAGGACCTGAAAACATATGGATCAGTGGGTTGTACGAATCGAAAGTGAGCATTGTGCTTTGTTCCGATTTTACTTGATAAAGGGAGGTTGTTATAGTTCCCGGTTTGTAGCTTTCTGCACCTGTTTCCGAAGCCATTTCTACTTGCTTCCCGTCAAATTTCATTAGTAAAGTGATTGCACCTGCAGAATAGTTGCTTCCTATGTAATATTCCAGTTTCCAGCCGTTCGGCACATCTTTAAGAATCTCCTGGCATTTGATTACATCGGCTGTGGCTCTATTGGCAGATGATTCGTCGAATATTTCTTCTTCGGAGAAAAGACAAGATTGCAAAACAATGCAGGCCAATGCCAGAAGTGTGTATATGGATAGATATTTCTTCATAATTTTCATATTTTATTCAATAATACTTAAGTCTACATAGCCGTTTGCTATGTCATCTTGGCGTCGTAGAACAATCTCGCGTAATTCGTCCAGATTGATTCCCCAGGTTTGTTCCATATAACTATAGACTATTTCGAATTTCTGCTTTATGAGTGTACGACCGTTTTCACCGGCATTTTGCAGCATGTTATTCCAGTAGTCTTTGGTATTTGTGACATACACTGCGATGTTCTCCACAAAATCTTCACGTGATTCACTCATTGCATAAGGAGTGACAAATCCTTGTTGCCATGCATTGCGGTCGGCTCCCACCATATACCAGTCGCTACCGATGTAGGCATTTTCCGTAATACGGTCAAAGGCCGGATCATAGTTTTTAGTTTGATGCAGAATATGTGCGAACTCATGGTGCATTGTCTGGAAATAGTAGTCGTTTAACAGGTTAATATCTATTTGGTCGGGATTGATGTCATTTACATTGTATAATGTAATTTTCATGCCGCCTTCAGCTGTTCCTAATACCATAGTTCCATTGTCTTCATAGGCGGGGGAACCGATAAAGTGGATTGTCTTAGGAATATATTGGCGTAAGAAGTTCGGATTACCTGTTGCTTCATCGTATGCTTCCAGCCACACATGTTTGATAATTTTAGCCAGTACCACAGACTTTTTGTATTCGGCAGGTGCTAATATGTGTGTCATGTCGCTCTCGTTATCTTCCATGCGATATTTTAATGCAATGTTGTATGGATGGGTATAATTGCCTAATATCCACTTGTCGAATGGGTTACGATTTACTTCTTCTGTGGAGAAAATGCTGTTTGCTTTGTCTACGTCTTCGTCATTGTTGCAAGCACCCAGTCCACAGGTCAATGTCATGATTAAACTGTATATGATGTATTTCTTCATATTTTTTTCCTCCTAAAGTTATTTAGTCATTTCTTGGATTTGGTTGCATACCTGCTGTAATGACACTGGCCGGTAGCTGAATTGCACGTCTGGGGTCATTCGTGTCCATCTTGTCGGTGATATTCACCAAGGTATAACCTTCATAATAGCGGCGGTAGATTATAATGCCATAGCGTTTTATATCTTGCCATCTAAGCCCCTCTTCTAAGGTTAGCAGACGTCTTGCATGTAGAATACAATGTATTAGATTCTCCTGCATTCCTTTTTCTACTACAAAATCCGGATGCAATTCCTTTTTTACTGTCGGAGCTTCCGGTGTGTAATATTTTAGTCGGGCATAAAAATCATTGATTGTCTCCTTGGTCAAAGTTTGGGTGTTTTTTGTAAAGGCTTTCTGCCAGGCATCTATATCAGCGGCAGCTTCGTCATAACGTTTTAGTAACGTGTAGGCTTCAGCTCGGCAAAGCAATGCTTCGTCGGTGGTAAAAGCAGGATACAGCATGTAGCCGATCCAACTGTTGCCCGACGTGAATTGCTGATAGATAACTAAGCGGCGGAATCCGTTCTTTATAGAGCCACCGGGTGAAAATGGGATCTGATGATAACTTGACTGATCTCCCCATGGACCTTCGGATTTACAACTTTCCGAAGCAGTAATATTGTTCATGCAATATCTTTCGCAGTTGGCATAACCCGGATCGGAAACCAATGGCCAATATGAAGCTGCTGATATTACCATTAGATTGGCACGGTTATCTGCATCTACATAAGCGTTCGGCTGTATATTCTTGTTGGGAGATAAAGCTCCTAATGCAGCCCAGTCACGTAAATATTGGGACGCATTATTACCGAGTACTATATTGGCATAATTGATAACTTTCTGACAGTTGGAAAAATCCGGTTGTGTATAATATAGATAAAAGCGGGCTGCAAATGCATAAGCGGCCTTCTTATTAAAATGATATTTTACCCGTGAGTAAATATTGTCATCAATTAAAGGCAGTCCTTCTTCTAAATCGGCTGCAATATTTTCGTATACTTCAGCAACTGTTCCGCGTGAGTATTGTGGATTTACAGATGTTTCCGGTTCTTTTATGTAAGGTATACCCAAGTCTTTGTCCCCATTTGTACCATACGCTTTGCAGAATGTGGTAGCTAATACAAAATGATTGTATGCACGGCATATCAAAGCTTCGCCTTTTTGGGCTGATAATGATTGAGGACTTCCCATCTGCTCAATAGCCGCCAAGGCTTGGTTGGCTGATGCAATCGAGTTATAACAGTCATTCCATAAAGCATGAGGAGAGTCCTGATTTTCTTCAGTCGTTTGTTGCCAACGGTACAAATGTTCGTTTAATCGGAAAAGGTAGCTGTATGCTCTGCTATTTTCATCGATATTGTCACTGTAAAATTCTCCTATGTGGCAGTTGGTAGTCATAGGATATGCAGATACCAGAACTTTAGTAATACTTTCTTCAGTAGTCAATTCGGTTCGGTTATCCGGCATTTCATCTAAAAAGTCACTACAGGAAGTTGTTCCCAAGAATAGAGCTGAAATGAGTGTTGTATATAAGACGTTTCTGTATTTCATCATTTTTATAATTATCTGAATGGTTAAAATCCTAATCTAAGAGTCAATGTAAACTGACGGGGTACAGGGGAAGCTACTCCACCGGTATTGAAGAATTCCGGGTCCTGTCCGTTGAGTTTTTTATCTGCATAAATCAGGAATAAATTGGTAGCCTGAAGTTTCAAAGATAAATTAGATATCTTTGCTGGTGCAATCCATGATTGGGGGAAGTCATAGGACAAGGATATCTCTTTCATACGGATAAAGTCTCCCTTGGCAATTCGTTCTGTAGAATAATTGTAGGCATTATATGCATACATTAAATCTTTATTATCTTCATATTGGCGTTTCGAGATAATAGTGGGGATATTCGTGCGTTTCTCATCACCCGGCACTGTCCAGCGATTCTTGAATTCGCGTGGCATAGAAGATAAGTCACTATATTGATAGCTGAAACATGGATTCAAACGTACTACATTACCAAATGAATAGGTGATGAATACATTCAGTTTGAATGCTTTATAAGTGAAAATATTACCAAAACTTCCTGTTATGGTAGGATCAGTAGGACCTTCATATTTTAGGTAGTCTATGTTGTCACGTGTCTGAAAATCAATATCGGTACTGGTTATTTTTCCATTGATATTATACATCGGGATACCATTTGAATTTAGGCCGACAAATGGAATGGAAAACAAACCACGTACCGGGTAACCCTGACG
The DNA here is from genome assembly GCF_019052435.1 of Bacteroides sp. MSK.20.12. Lineage (NCBI taxonomy): Bacteria > Pseudomonadati > Bacteroidota > Bacteroidia > Bacteroidales > Bacteroidaceae > Bacteroides > Bacteroides sp. MSK.20.12. Next base: position 117,526 of record NZ_JAHQVH010000006.1, read on the forward strand.
GGCAAAACCGTAACCTGAAACTAAATCCATTACGCTGGAACGGGCATTCAGTTCTGTAACTTCATTTTTTGCTTTGGAAAAGATGAAGTCTGTATGCCATGAAAAGTTTTTCGACTGGATATTCTTACTTGAGATGGTGAACTCGATACCATGTGATTTCATGGAAGCTATATTGGCATATTTGTAGATAGAACCGCCTACTCCTTGTGTCGGGGTAATACCAATCAGGTCATAGTTGTTGCGTTTATACCAGTCGATCGAAAAATTGATCCGGTTGTCTAAGAATCCCATGTCGGCACCGATGTTCAACTCATGCTTTTTTTCGTAGGTTAATTCACTGTTTTCAGGATCAGATACATAAAGTCCTGTTTCCTGTCCGCTGGTGAAAGGACGAAATGGTGAATAACTAGTGATTATGGCATGTGAGTTGGTCACATATTCCGGTCCTCTATCGGCTGTTAAAGAGTAGGATGCTTTGAATGTTAAGTGTGACAGTACAGAGCTGAATGTCTTGAAGAAATTTTCTTCATGTACATTCCATGCTCCTGACATATTCCATGTAGGAAGCCAGCGGGAAGAACGGCTTTTTCCCATGCGATTGGTGCCTTCATAGCGGAATGTTCCGTTTACTGTATAACGTCCATCATAAGAATAAGTTGCGTTGGCAAAGCCTGCTACACTTCTTGTTGTTGTATGGTTTAATCCATAATAGCTTTCACCGGATTCAATGCCCTTCTTGAAGAATTCATATACATACGATGGTATTTCACCCATTGTATATTGCATTCCCCATCCTTGAAAATAATTTTGCATACGTTTCAAATCATTTACTTCCATACCGGCGAAAAGATTGGTTATATGCTTTTCTGCAAATAAATGATTCCAGGATGCTGTGGCACGGAAGTCTACCCCCAACATACGATAGTCCTTACGCTGGTAAATACCTCCTTCCGGTAGTATACTGATAGGCAAAGCATACGGATTATCCGGATTGGTATACAATAAGTTGTTTTCGTCACGAATGGTAGCGTCGTCCATTCCTGTGCGATAAGCGGTTGCCTGATTCGAGTGATCTTTGATGTTGTGTTCTTGTGAAGAAGCCTGATATCTGACTGCTCCTAATGCACTTAGCTCTAATTCCGGAAGGGCTTTCCATTTTATTTCTCCTTGAAATTTAACATCAGCTACATTCAAGTCCATATAATTGTTATCCAATTCATGGAGGATATTGAACGGTGCATAGTTGGCTGTATAGTCAACTGTTGGATCTAGTGCGCGTGATGTATTTAGTGCATACGAATAGGGATTGATGTCAAACTGACGGGTAACTTCTCCACTTGCTGCATTAACCTCTGAACTTAGTGTCCCGGGGGCTTTCTGTTTACGGTAGGAAGCACTGGAGATCAGGTTTATAGATAAATTCTTATATATATTATATGTTGTATTTAAATTAGCAGTATAACGTTTTACTTCACTTTGTTTATACCATCCCGGATCTGACATCGCACTTAATGAAGCATAGAATGAAGACTTTTCAGTTCCGGAAGTGATGCTGACCGAATGGTTTTGTGTAACGTTGTTGGAAAATAAGGTATTGAACCAGTCGGTATTTCTCATTTCCGCTTCGCGCAGGTAAGCATTACGTGCTTCCGGCGTGTTGGCAAGTCCGAATTGTCCTGTAACCGGGTTATATTGATTGATTAATTGATACATACGTCCATATACACCACTATCTTTGGCACGGTAAGTATCGCTGTTATTAAGCCATCCTTTCTGCTCCATCTCTTTGTAGATTCCCATTTGTTCCTGCGAATTCATAATGTTGAATTCTTTATAACTGGGAATCATACGGGTTGTAAATTCACCGGTATAGCTCATTTTGCTAACGCCGGCTTTTCCCTTCTTGGTTGTTACTACAATAACCCCTGCCATGGCTCGTGCGCCATAGATAGAGGTTGCTGATCCGTCTTTCAATATTTGAAAGCTCTCGATATCATCTGAATTCAACCCGGCAATGGCTGAACTGATTAGCGTCTCTGCATCTCCTGAAGATAAGTCATCCGGACCTACGTCAATAGCATCCTCCATGATGACTCCATCTACTACCCATAATGGCTTTGAACTACCGAAAATAGATGTGGCACCGCGTACCCGAATTTTCGGGGCAGTACCAAACGTGCCGGAAACATTTTGTACAGATACGCCTGCGGCGCGTCCTTCAAGTCCACGGCTGATATCAGGCAAACCATCTAGTTTCACTTCATCTGCGGACAATTGTTTGGTTGCTCCTGTAAACAGGCGTTTATCCATTTTTTGCATACCTGTTACTACTACTTCTGATAAAGTTTGTACATCAGGCATTAATGTAACATTCATAGTTGGGGTAGGAGTCAGATCTTGTGGCTTCATTCCTATATAAGAAAATTGTAACAGGGATTTATTGGATACATTTTCTATCGAAAACTTTCCGTCTATGTCTGTTAATACACCGGACTTGCTTCCCTTGATGACAACAGTTGCACCGATGAGAGGCTGTCCGTCATCACCGGAAATTACCACTCCTTTTACATTGAATACTTTCGCTTGTTTGGAAGGACCTTTGGAAGTAATTGTGATAAATTGATCTTCAATATGGTATTCTAGTGGCTTATTGGCTAAGATAATATCGAGAGTCTGCTCTATACTCTTATCTTTGACAGAGCCGGAAACGGTGAATTTCTTGACATCGTCATACGTAAATAGGATTTTGTAGCCGGAGAGTTTTTCCAGACGTTTAAGTACGGACGGCAATCGTTCGTTGCTAATCTCAATCGTGATTTTCTTTTGTGATTGCGTTTGAGCATTAACTTGGTAAGGCTGGAAGCACAATACGCATAGAAAACACACAATAAATAAGTTCCAATTATTTCTCATACGTTTGTTTTTAATAACACTATTTGGATATGTTTATATAACTAATGCGTACGAGAAAAGAAAATGGATACCCCTTTTGCGATTTATTTTTTAATAAAAGTGATATTTTGTTGTTTCTTGCATAGATTTGTTATACTTATGCAATAAAAACCTAGTCTATGGTAAGCGTATTGCCTTGCAAGGTGACAGTGACTTTTTTCATTCTGTTAAGCAATGAGATTGTGTGCTCTAAATCTTTAGTGCGATCGGATATGAAGTGCATTTTATATGTCATTGCTTCTTTGTTTCTGAATTCTATGTTTACATTGTACCAGCGTCCTAAGTTTTGCATAATATCTTTCAATGTAATATTGTCAAAATAGAAATAGCCGTCTTTCCAATAAACGTAAGAGTCTAAGTCTACTTCTGTTAGAACGAAATTTCCATCAGATTGCAGGTGTGCGTCTTCTCCCGGATATAGTCGGGTATATGATCCTCCTTTTGTGTTACTTACTTCTACTTTCCCGTTAATAAGTACTACATGGGTATCTTCGGGAGTATAGCTACGTATATTGAATTCCGTACCGAGAACGCGGGTTTGGACTGTCTCGGTTTTTACAATAAAGGGACGCTTGGCGTCTTTGGCTACCTTGAAATAAGCTTCGCCTTCTAAAGTAACGATACGCTCGTTGCCAATAAAGGCTGTAGGGTAAACAAAATTACTATTGGCATTCAGCCAGACTTCTGTGCCGTCACATAATACCACTTTGAAACTTTCACCTCGTGGCACGGTAAGTACGTGTGTCTGTGTAGTTGTTGAGATGACTTGCCTATAATCCAGCTCTTTCTTTTCAGACTTTGCGATGGCGGTTTTAGGCACGACTTGATTGTTTGACTGCGGTTCGTCTAACACAATTTTTTCTCCGTCATCTTTTTGCAAAACAATATGTTGGGGAGTAGTATCAGCAGTGAATACAGTGATTGGTTCTAGTGCAGGGGTTGTCAGGCTATTAATTAAGTAGTAACTCCCGAATAGAACGGTAATCATGGCGGCTATTCCGATAGTTGTTTTCCAGAGATTGGAACGCATTCGTGTTGAATGTTGTTTTTTCTTGAATCGCTCCAATTCCATTTCTACATTGGGAAGTTCTATTCCTCCTTTTTGTTGTAGGAAAAGACTGCTATCCATGATGTCGCGACAAGCTTGCAGGACTTCTTTATCTTTAAGCATCTCCTGCAGCTGTTCGTCGTTTATTTCTGAAGAACTCTCCATGATGTCGAGCGCCTTCTTTACAGATTCATCTGTATTGTTTATATTGTCAATATCTTTATTCATCACTGTTTGACTGTATCATACTTGTTTATATTACGTTTAATCATAAAATAAAGATACCTGATTTATGATTTTTTTGCACATTCTTCACGTATCACCTGTAATGCTTTCACAATATGCTTCCTGACTGCACTGACACTGATATTTAATTCTTCTGCCACTTCTTGATATTTCTTGCGTTGAATATAACATTCTTCTAAAATATGCCTGGTATGTGGAGTCAGTTTTTCCATTGCCTTGCTGATATGCATCATTCTTTCATCCTGCTCCAGATATTCCGTTTCAACATAACTTTTGGTTAGTTCGGAATAGATTTGTACATACTGTTCATGTATATTCTGATGTCGCAGGAAGTCAATGCTTTTGTTGCGAACGTAAATGTATAGATAAGATTTAGCCGTGGCTTTATCTATTTTTGCATAATTGGCCCAAATAAATTCGAAGGCGTCGCTTACGATATCCTTGCTAGCCTCCATATTATTAATCAGGTGAAATGCATAATAATAAAGTTGAGGATAGTACTCTTTAAAAAGAAAATCAAAATCGGCCTTATCTTCCACGTGCTTTAAAAGTGTTGAATAGTAAATAAATCGCGTTGCAAATAAACAAATAATAATTGAGAAAAGCAAAATGGCTTTTATTTTATATTTATCGTATCTTTGTGGCATCATATTTTTTCAATTAATATTCATGTAGGACCTGAAAAGTAATAATGGAGAGTATTTTAATTACAGGCGCGAGTGGTTTTATCGGCAGTTTCATCGTGGAGGAAGCGTTGAAGCGAAAGTTTGGTGTGTGGGCCGGGATTCGTTCTACGAGTAGCAAGCGGTATTTGAAAAACCGGAAAATCCACTTTCTGGAACTGGATTTTGCGCACCCTAATGAACTTCGTGCCCAACTCTCCGGGCATAAAGGCACTTACAACAAATTTGATTATATCATTCATTGCGCCGGTGTTACAAAGTGCCCCGACAAGCACTCTTTTGACTATGTGAATTATCTTCAGACCAAATATTTTATCGATACGTTGAAGGAGCTGAATATGGTTCCGAAACAGTTTATCTATATCAGTACATTGAGTGTGTTCGGACCTGTACGTGAGAAGGACTATACTCCGATAAAAGCGGACGACCCTGCGGTACCCAATACTGCTTATGGATTGAGCAAACTGAAAGCGGAGTTGTATATTCAGAGTATGCCCGGTTTCCCTTATGTCATTTATCGTCCTACAGGAGTCTATGGACCTCGTGAAGCTGATTACTATCTGATGGCAAAGTCTATTCAGAAACACGTTGATTTCTCGGTCGGTTTCCGTCGTCAGGACTTGACTTTTGTGTATGTGAAAGACATTGTGCAGGCTATTTTCCTAGGAATAGAGAAAAAAGTAGTTCGTAAGGCGTATTTCTTGACAGACGGGAAAGTTTATAAAAGCCGTGCCTTTTCGGATTTGATACAAAAAGAATTGGGTAATCCGTTTGTTCTTCACTTGAAATGTCCATTAATTGTGCTAAAAGTTATATCTTTGTTCGCTGAATTCATTGCTACACGTTCCGGGAGGAGCAGTACCCTGAATTCGGATAAATATAAGATAATGAAACAACGCAACTGGCAATGCGATATAACCCCGGTAATGGATGAACTGGGGTATGTGCCCGAATATGATTTGGAAAAGGGAGTTCGGGAAACCATTGCCTGGTATAAAAATGAAGGATGGCTTTAGACTTATTTAAGCGCATAGAAACCCGGAAAGGGTTGTTTGCTGTGGAAAAGATTACATTGATTTATAATCTGTTGACTTCCATATTGATTCTGTTCCTGTTTCAGCGGATGGATCATCCATGGCACATGTTGCTGGATAGGGCTATGATCGCGGCAATGACTTTTTTATTGATGTATCTTTATCGTCTTGCTCCCTGTAAATTTTCGGCGTTTGTGCGTATTGTTATTCAGATGAGTCTGCTGTCTTATTGGTATCCGGACACTTTCGAGTTCAATCGTTTTTTTCCGAATTTAGATCATGTATTTGCAACTGCCGAACAATTTATTTTCAATGGTCAGCCTGCTATTTGGTTCTGCCATACGTTTCCGCATCTTATAGTCAGCGAGGCGTTCAATATGGGATATTTCTTTTATTATCCGATGATGCTGATTGTGGCTCTATTCTATTTCATTTATAAATTTGAGTGGTTCGAAAAGATGTCTTTTGTGCTTGTCACTTCTTTCTTTATTTACTATCTGATTTATATATTCGTTCCTGTTGCAGGCCCTCAATTCTATTTTCCTGCCATTGGTATTGATAATGTATCTAAAGGTATTTTTCCTGCTATCGGTGATTATTTCAATCATAATCAGGAGTTACTTCCCGGACCGGGCTATCAGCACGGATTTTTTTATAGTTTGGTGGAAGGCTCGCAGCAAGTGGGTGAACGTCCTACGGCGGCATTCCCCAGTTCGCATGTAGGCATTTCTACTATTCTGATGATTATGGCTTGGCGTGGCAGCAAGAAGTTGTTTGCCTGTCTTATACCTTTCTATATGTTGCTCTGTGGGGCTACCGTATATATTCAGGCGCATTATGTGATTGATGCCATTGTTGGTTTCTTCTCTGCATTCCTATTGTATGTAGTCGTAACCTGGATGTTCAAAAAGTGGTTTGCGCAGCCGATGTTTAAATAGAAACCAAAGACCTTGACGTTTTAATTAGATCATGTTATTCTTCAGGAACAAGTACAAGTTCCTGAAGAATAGATATAATAGGTGCTGATTTAAATTTCCGGATTTTCTTTGCGTTGGGAAGTGATTTCATCAAATATCCGGAAAAGCTCTTCTTTTGTTTCTGCCCGTAACATCGCAATACGTGTGTTGCGGAAGTTAGGGATTCCCTTGAATAGAGGGCTTGCGGCCAGATGACGGCGTACATGCAAAATACCTCTACGCTCATCGAGCAGATTAACGCTGTCTACCACTTCCTGACGAAGTACTTCCATACACCATTCAAAACTAAGTGGAGGTAATTCTTCACCTGTCTCTAAATAGTGTTTTACTTCCTTGAATATCCATGGACGACCGAAGCTGGCGCGACCGATCATCACAGCATCTACTCCATAACGGTCAAAACACTCCTTACAGCGTTGAGGATTGGTCACGTCTCCATTACCGATAATGGGAATATGCATTCTCGGATTATTCTTCACTTCGCCTATCAGTGTCCAATCCGCCTCTCCGGTATACATTTGTGCGCGGGTACGGCCATGTATAGTCAATGCGGCTATGCCACAATCTTGCAATTGTTCCGCTAATTCTACAATTACTTTATTGTTTGCATCCCATCCCAAACGAGTCTTCACTGTTACGGGTATTTTCACCGCATCTACGACAGCACGGGTGATCTCCAGCATTTTGGGGATATTTTGTAGCATACCTGCTCCAGCACCTTTTCCAGCTACTCTTTTCACGGGACATCCGAAGTTAATATCCAGAATGTCAGGTTGTGCCTGCTCTACAATCTTGGCAGCTTCCACCATTGTCTCTGTATCTTTCCCGTATATCTGGATGGCGACAGGACGTTCTGCATCGCTGATACTTAGTTTCTGCGCAGTCTTGCTGACAGCGCGTATCAGTGCGTCACTCGATACAAATTCGGTGTACACCATATCTGCTCCGAATTTCTTGCATATCAGGCGGAAAGCCGGATCGGTTACATCCTCCATCGGGGCAAGTAAGATGGGGTGTTTTCCTAAATCTATATGGGCTATTTTCATATATAATATTACTGCTTATTAAAGTTTTTATTGGTTGCTTTATATTTCTGTTTCGGATGGTTGGGAATTCCGGGGTATAGTCTCTCTATTGTACCGTTTTGAAGCATTCTGGGGATAATAAAATTGATAAGATATTTAAGTGTTTTATGAACTTTTGTTGCTATTTCTTCAATACTAATATAGTCTTGTGATAGCGAAATGATGAGTGCTTGCAATTCTTCAAAAGTCATTCTTTGTTTATTTTGCTTTGAACTCTCCATGTTACTCTTCAGACTCTCCATGTTACTCTTCAGACTCTCCATATTACTTTCCGAGCTCTCCATATTACTTTCCGAGCTTTCCATATTATTCTCTGAACTTTCAACCTTATCTTCCAAAGTTTCAAACTTTCCCTCAGATTCATTAATATGGTATTTCGTTCCTCTGCCATTTCCTTCTGCAATCAAAAATCCTTCATTACAGAGTTTTTTTAGCATCTTTGTGATATCTGAACGATGTTGAGGAACAACGTATTGTAGTTGAGTGTTATTAATCTCATTTTCACTATAACAAGTAACCAAAGCCGTTAACTCATCTTGGGTTAGTTTTTCAATCTTTCCATCAAATAGTTCTTTTAGTTTGATTACAGCATCATCCGGTAATAAACTTATCATAGGTAAAGTTAGTTCCACCTTGTCCGGACGGTTCAATTCTTCAACATACGGTTTTTGCCAGTTAGCTTCTCTCCAACCTTTTATAATCTTATTTACACCGCTACCAGCTTTCTCCGAGAAACCGATTAGCATGAACATTTTTTGTAATGCTTTATTACGGCATACGCTGTCTCCCCCTGAATAATATTGTGTTTTGCTGACCAACATTGTTCCGGGATTCTTGAAGCGGTATTTATCTACCCACTGTTCAACAACAATGTTTCCTTCTTCCGAGAAATCACAATGAATAAGTGTGTTGATAAATGCTTCACGTATTGCAATATGTGTGGGAGTCTCATCAATTCGTATACCATTTCTTATTTGGAAAGGTTTAGGGAGTATGACAGTCAGTTTAGGGTATACTTTGCGATAAAATTGGAAGAGATTTGCTTCCCAAGTTCCGTCCGGGCAGATACGATCTGACCATCTGATAGAATCGTCTGCTCCTAAATGTTCCCTATAATCTGGAAAATAATTAGGAGCGCATTCAGGATCTGTGATACTTTCTGTTTTGCCGAACATAAGTATTCCGGCTAAAGTGAAACCTTCCTCTTTAGTATGCCGGTCTTTACGATACGCTTCCAATTTTGTCAGAAATTCCAGGTCATTCAGGCTAAGCCATGGATGAGATGGTTTCAGATTGGCAAATAGTTGCCTGTATTGTGTCAGGGTTTCCTTATCAATATCTTCTATGGAATAATTGCACAGGATTCTGGAATCACGTGGGTGGTTTTCGTCCGAATCTGCAATCAAGCGTTTCACTTCAGCATCTGTACATTTATAATCGCCTTCATGGTTACGTTTAAATGTATGTCCGCCAAAAGGATTTCTTGTTCTGTAGATAGGACGTTGTATACGGGTTGCACGAGGAACATAAATGAGGAGCAGATTTTTTCCTTTATAACAACCTTCATACAGGTCGTTATCAGAAAGCAGATTCTCATTTACACAATCCGGATTATTAATCTGATTCCAAAAGTCTTTTTTGTACTGGCTGATTTGTTCTTTTGTCAGTCCTTCAATAATGAATTGCTGTTTATACTCTTTCACACCAAGTATAATAACTCCTCCATCTGTATTGGCAAAAGAAGAATAAGTGTCCCATAAACTGTTGGGAAGACCATCTTTGGCAATCTTGAATTCCAAATCTACAGCTTCCTCTTTTTGTATCAACGAGTCTATATAGTCGGTGAAATCCCACTCTTCCAGATTGTTGAGTACGATTGGTTTCTTATTTTCCATTTCTTCTTTCTGCTTTATTCTCTGCAAAAATACGGATAAATTCGTACCTTTGCACACTTCTATCATATTAATGATTATTGGACAGTAAAATGAATATAAAAGATTTTGAAATAATGGCTCCTGTGGGTTCGCGCGAATCTCTTGCTGCGGCCATTCAGGCAGGTGCCGATTCTATCTATTTCGGTATAGAAAACCTGAATATGCGTGCCCGTTCGGCTAATACATTTACGATTGATGATTTGCGGGAAATAGCCCGTACGTGTGACGAGCACGGGATGAAGAGCTACCTGACGGTCAATACGATTATCTATGATAAAGATATCCCTCTGATGCATACCATTGTCGATGCGGCCAAGGAAGCGGGAATTTCTGCGGTAATTGCAGCTGATGTGGCAGTGATGAATTATGCCCGTCAGATAGGGCAGGAGGTACATCTTTCCACCCAGTTGAATATCTCCAATGCGGAGTCTTTGAAATTCTACGCGCAATTTGCAGATGTGGTAGTATTGGCCCGTGAGTTGAATCTGGAACAGGTGGCCGAGATTTATCGTCAGATACAGGAAGAACATATCTGTGGTCCGAGCGGTGAACAACTTCGTATCGAAATGTTCTGCCACGGCGCGCTTTGTATGGCAGTATCGGGTAAATGCTATCTCTCTTTACATGAGATGAATCATTCGGCCAATCGCGGTGCTTGTATGCAGGTATGTCGTCGTTCTTACACGGTTCGTGATAAGGAAACGGATGTGGAACTGGATATTGATAACGAATATATCATGTCTCCCAAAGACTTGAAGACCATCCATTTTATGAATAAAATGTTGGATGCCGGTGTACGTGTATTCAAGATTGAAGGCCGTGCCCGTGGACCTGAATATGTACGTACGGTGGTTGAATGTTACAAAGAAGCTATCAAGGCTTATTTGGATGGAACATTCACCGATGAAAAGATTGCGGCTTGGGATGAACGCCTGAAAACCGTATTCAACCGTGGCTTCTGGGATGGATATTACTTGGGACAGCGTTTGGGCGAATGGACCAGGAATTATGGTTCGGCAGCTACGGAACGTAAGATTTATGTAGGTAAAGGTATCAAATACTTCTCTAATATCGGAGTTTCCGAATTCCTGGTAGAAGCGGCTGAAGTAAGTGTAGGCGATAAGCTTCTCATTACAGGGCCGACTACCGGTGCCCTATTTATGACTTTGGAAGAAGCTCGTGTTGACTTGGAATCTGTGCAAACAGTGAAGAAGGGACAGCATTTCTCCATGAAATCGGATAAGATACGTCCCAGTGACAAGCTGTATAAACTGGTATCGACCGAAGAATTGAGGAAGTTCAAAGGACTCGACATTGAGCAAAAAAGAGGCTAACTGTTATTTCTCAACTTTTAATTCTCAATTTAAATGAACTATATCTATGAATTGGAAATGAAGGTTCGCGATTACGAATGTGACCTTCAAGGTATTGTCAATAATGCCAATTATCAGCACTATCTGGAACATACCCGCCACGAGTTTCTGACTTCGGTGGGTGTCAGTTTTGCTGCACTTCATGAGCAAGGAGTCGATCCGGTAGTGGCACGTATTAGTATGGCATTCAAGACTCCATTGAAAAGCGGAGATGAGTTTGTCTCGAAACTATATATGAAAAAGGAAGGTATCAAATATGTGTTTTATCAGGATATCTTCCGTAAGAATGATAATAAAGTAGTAGTGAAATCCACTGTTGAGACGGTATGTGTGGTAAACGGACGTTTAAGTGACAGCGAATTGTTCGATAATGTCTTTGCGCCCTACCTGAAATGAACAGCTCGGAAGAAGAACAAATTTATAGTATTGCTCTGACAATGGTGCCCGGTATCGGGCACATAGGAGCAAAACATTTGATAGATGGAATGGGTAATGCCGTTGATGTCTTCCGTCTGCGCAAAGAAATACCGGAACGTATTCCAGAAGTAAGTCAACGGGTGATAGAGGCATTGGATTGTCCGCAAGCTGTGCTCCGCGCCGAACAAGAATATGAATTTATCCGGAAGAATCGGATCTCTTGTCTGTCTTTTCATGATGAGGCTTATCCTTCCCGTTTGCGGGAATGTGAAGATGCCCCTGTCGTTCTTTTCTTTAAAGGAAATGCCGATCTAAATTCCCTTCATATCCTGAATATGGTAGGAACCCGTAATGCTACTGATTATGGGACACAAATCTGCGCCTCTTTTCTGCGGGATCTGAAAGCACTTTGTCCTGAAGTGCTTGTAGTCAGCGGTCTTGCTTATGGAATCGATATTCATGCGCATCGTGAAGCTTTGGCCAATGAATTACCTACAGTAGGTGTTTTAGCTCATGGGCTGGATCGTATTTATCCTCATGTCCACCGGAAAACAGCTGTTGACATGCTTGAAAAAGGGGGATTACTGACCGAATTTCTGTCCGGCACCAATCCCGACCGGCATAACTTTGTCAGCCGTAACCGTATTGTCGCCGGTGTGTGTGATGCTACAATTGTCATTGAATCAGCAGAGAAAGGCGGTTCACTGATTACAGCCGAACTTGCCGAAGGTTATCATCGCGACTGTTTCGCTTTCCCCGGTCGCGTGAATGATGAATATTCAAAAGGATGCAACCTGTTAATCAGAGAAAACAGAGCTTCTTTGTTATTATCAGCCGAAGATTTTGTGAAGGCTATGGGCTGGGAGGTTAGTGCTCATTCGGCAAAAGTGGCAAATGTGCAGCGTAGTCTTTTTCTTGATTTGTCTGAAGAGGAGCAAAAGGTTATTGAAATTCTTGAGAAACGAGGCGATTTACAGATTAATACATTAGTAGTTGAAGCGGATATTCCCGTGCAGAAAATGAATACGATTCTTTTCGAGCTTGAAATGAAAGGTGTAGTTCGTGTGTTGGTAGGGGGAATGTACCAGTTATTATAGTAATTTCCTGATAATTTGTATACTTTATATTGTGGAGAAACAGAAACCTTTTCGTATTTTTGGCAAAATTTCGAAGGTACAATGAGCATGGCAAAAAAGACAAAAGCAGATAAAAAGACGAAAAGCACAGTGAATAAAGTTTCTTATCATTATCGACCGGACAATATGACTTTGCAAGACTGGCAGATTGCTTTGCGGAGGCAGGCGGCAATGAAAGAGAAGTTTGTAATATCTGAGAGAGACAAAAAAGAATATCCCGGTTATTATACGGTGATAAATCCTACATCCGGCAATGAATATAATGTGGTATACAGAGGACATCAGAGTCCTTGGAATTATTGTTCGTGTATGGATTTTAAGGCAAGCCAATTGGGTACTTGCAAACATTTGGAAGGAGTCAAACTATGGATTAGAGAGAAAAGACGTAAAGTTTGCCGTGTCACGCCACCGTATTCTTCCGTATACCTGTCTTATCAGGGAGAGCGTAAAGTTTGCTTGCGAATCGGTACGGACAATGAGGAGGAGTTCCGCAAACTGGCAAGTCCTTATTTTACTCCCGACGGAGTGATGCGCCCTGCCGCCATTGACTCGATAACTGAATTCTTGAGGGCTGCTACCCGCCTGAATAACACATTCCGTTGGTATCCCGACGCACTGGGATTTATACTTGAACAGCGTGATTTGCGGAGGCGGTCGCAATTGCTACCGGACTATGCTTCGGACACAGCATTGGACACATTGCTGAAAACAAAACTTTACCCTTATCAGAAAGAAGGAATCCGTTTTGCTTTTCGTGCCGGAAAATCTATCATCGCGGATGAAATGGGACTGGGCAAAACTATCCAGGCTATTGGAACGGCTGAACTGATGAGGAAGCATCAGTTTATATCTTCCGCTCTGATTATATGCCCTACATCATTGAAATATCAATGGAAAAAGGAAATAGAGCGTTTTACCGATGCCAAGGCTATTGTGGTAGAAGGAAATCACCTGACCAGGAAAGTGCTATATGGAGCGGAAGAATTTTATAAGATAGTGTCTTACAACAGTGTGTGCAATGATATTAAAATCTTGAAGTCTCTTCATACTGATTTCCTTATCATGGATGAAGTGCAGCGTCTGAAGAACTGGAATACTCAAATATCCAAAGCAGCCCGTCATATTGAGTCGGATTATTCGGTTATTTTATCCGGTACTCCATTGGAGAATAAGTTGGAGGAACTTTATTCCATCATGCAGTTTGTCGACCAGTTTTGTTTGGGACCTTATTATCAGTTTCTTGACCAGACTGTTGTCCGGTCGGATACGGGTAAGGTGGTTTCTTACAAGAATCTGAATGCCATTGGCGAGCAGATGAAGAACGTACTGATTCGCCGCCGGAAAAAAGATGTAGCTCTCCAGTTGCCCGGGCGGATGGATAAAGTTCTGTTTGTGCCGATGACTGAGCAACAGAGGAATATGCATGATGAATATCAGTCTATCGTGTCGCAACTAGTATTCAAATGGACGAAAACCCGTTTCCTGAGTGAGAAAGACCGGAAGCGGCTATTGTTGATGCTTAGCCAGATGCGTATGCTTTGCGACAGCACTTATATTCTTGACCAGAAAACCCGTTATGATACGAAGGTGGAGGAAACGCTGAATATTCTCAGGAATGTCTTTGAGAGTGGAGATGAGAAGGTGGTTATTTTCAGCCAATGGGAGAGGATGACTCGTCTGATAGCGAAAGAACTGGACGTTTTAGATGTCCGGTATGAGTATCTTCATGGGGGGATTCCTTCCGAAGCCCGTAAAAATCTGACGGATAACTTTACCGAACTGCCGGAAAGCCGTGTCTTTCTGTCAACTGATGCCGGAAGTACAGGGCTGAATCTGCAAGTTGCGTCTATACTTATCAATCTCGATTTGCCTTGGAATCCGGCCGTTCTCGAACAGCGTATTGCCCGTATTTATCGTATCGGTCAGAAAAAGAATATCCAGGTTATCAATCTTGTTGCCAGCCAGACTATTGAAGAGAGGATGTTGTCTACCCTCAACTTCAAAACTTCTCTTTTTGAGGGTATCCTTGATAATGGTGAAGATACCATCTTCTTGGAAAACAGCAAGTTCGACAAGATGATGGATAGTCTCAAGGTGGTGGCCGAACCGTCTGAAGAAGTGGACGGAGCGCATAATCGTATGGCGGGCTGCAGTATTGATTTGAATGATAATGAAGAGAAAGTTGTGGAGGAAACGGCTGTTTTGCAAACGACGGACACGGATTCATTGGCATTGCTTGAGGAAGAAACACCTGAAGAAGGAGTAACAGAGGTGAGTACGGAAAAGAAGTCTTCTGTATCTGCGGCAGATAATAATCCGGAGCAATTGCTTCAGCAGGGATTTTCTTTCCTTAGCGGACTGGCACGTACGCTTAGTTCGCCAGAAGCTACTCAGAGATTGGTTGATTCTATTGTAGAGGAAGATAAGGAGACAGGTCGGACTAGTATTCGGATACCTGTATCTGATAAAGAGAGTGTAGTGGGGATTCTGAATTTGTTCGGGAAACTGTTGGCGGCAGGGAATAAGACATAAAAAAAGGAGCAACGCCTTGCTCCAACCTTTGTTAACCTTAAATCTAATACTATGAAAAAAATCACATGACAAATATAAGCCTTCTTCTTGCCCTTTCCAAATAATTTTGTTGTATTTGTTTCTCTTTTGAATTCTTTTACGGATTTTCACTGTTAACGGGCACAATATGCTTCCATTCCCAGTGATGTTCGAGATTCTGTATAGCTTTATTGCTGAGTTTGCTTTAAATTTCTTCACATACCGGCATATCCATTCCCTTATACACCACCACAATCTTATGAAGTTGTGTGGCATCGACCGCATTCTTCACCGTCTCGGTTTCTGCATAGCGGTTAGCTTGTGTAATCCCTTCCAGACGCAGTTCTTCCACACGGCTTTCGGGGTCTTTATATTTGGCGTATTTCAGTTCTACAATGTAGCTGTGCTTCATGCCAGAATAGATATCCAGTAGCGGACAGAGGAAAATATCGACATATCCTGCCTGTGTATCCTGTTCGGAAATGGGACGGTAGAAGCGGTTCTGTGCCGTCATGGCAAGCGTAAAGCCGTGGACAAAAAGTTCACCTTTCTGTTTGTCGCGTTGGGAAGTGTAACGTTTCAGGCAGTCGGCAATATAACCGAAATAGGCTTTCCAGTTAGCGTGGTAGGCAAGGGTGCTGGCAGTTCGTTCTTCTCGTAACCGCTGAAACTGAGATCGGCTTCGTCATAAGTACTCAGCAGATAGGTGTAGATTTGTTCGCGGACTACCTGATTGGGGATGGTAAGTTTAGTCTTTCCTTCATACATACCACTGATAGTAAGCATGCCGAAATAATAGAGCAGGCTCACAAAGTTGTCGGGGTTGGTGATCCCTGGGTGCTTTGCCTCGTTGAATATAATTCTTGACGAAGTAGAGCACCATATTTGAGTTGTACATGGTGGTTTCGCCATAACATTCTTCCGTAAAGCAGTAGTTGTCATACCAGGGTTTTATTATTTCTATCAATTCGTCCACCATATCTTGTGGCAGATAGTCGGCATATATTTTGCAGAAGTTCTCAAAGGTGGTGCCACAATGCGCATCCAGCCTCTTTCGGTAGTTGTGCAGTTCACCGACTATTCCGGAGAAGTTGAGATACAGCACCAAATACCTGTTCCGGTCAGGGGGTAGGGTGTTTTCCGATGTAAAGGTCGTCAAACAGGGCATCGAACTTATTCTTGGCAAGTATATCATAATAATGTTGCAACATATTTACTGTAAGACTTTTGCCGAAACGGCACGGGCGAATAAAGAAGAAAAACTTGTCTGCCTCTTCTATCATGGGGATAAACCGGATTTTGTCCACATAATAACAGTCGTCGCGGCGGATTACTGCGAAGTTCATCATGCCGTATGGGATACGTTTTCTGCGCGGTATTATATATTCTTCCATAATTTAGTTAGTTTTGTCTTAAAAGTGTCTTTAGAGTAGTAGTGATGCACAGAGAATCGATTTATGATCGGCAATCTGTGCATCTTTTATTGTATATATGTCAGTAAAGCATTTCTTTTTTAAACCATACTTCAAATACTGGATCTGCAAGAACTATCTCTTTTCCATTTGTCTCTATGAGCTCCTTTTGTAGTAATGCATTTTTTAAGCGGACAATATTGGCCGATGTTCCTAAATTGTATTTTGAAATGACTTCTTTGCTGCTGAATTTAGTGTGTATTCCATCAACAATTGCTTTTAGAAAATTCATTTGATAGGCAGAAAGGTTTTCTGTTTCACTTTGGAATAGAATATTGTTTTGGTCGAGTAGGTCTTCCAATGCATAAGAAAGTTGTTCTGTGGTTGCTGTATTAATGGTACGTATCCAAAGTAGCCAGGAAAGTTGCTGTACATAAGACGAATGGTTGTCTACAAGGCGGCAGATTTCTTCTGCAAGTTCGGGAGAAATGTGTTTTCCTGTATTTTCAAATCGTTTGCATATATATTCAATCCAGTATTTTGTTTCTATTTTTGCGAGATAGATAGCATCTCCAAATTTATAGAATGGTAAATTCTTCTTTTCAAAGAGTTCGTTCATTAAATGCTTTTTACTTCCGAAAAGACAATATGAGACATGTTGTTGTAATTGCCATACGCTACGTAGCTTTTTCTGAAACGTTTTGGAATCTTCGAAATCCGAAATTTGTTGGAACTCATCAATGCAAATGACTATCTGTATTCCTTTCTCTATTGCAATTTTTTCGGGTAACTGTAAGATGTCATTCTCCGTATTATTTTGCATGTTGTACTCGAATGATATAGAGAAATCGTTCATCGGATCTGCTCCGATAGAGATTTTGGGATTGATGTGTGAGAGGAATTGTTTAGTATTCTCTATCCATTCCTCCCATTTGGAAGAAGTTTGTTTTAAGATAGAAGTGGCAAAGAGACGATAAAACTCATTTTCGGTGCGACAGGAAAAAATGTCTATGTAGACCACTTTTCTCTTGTTATCTTGTGATAGCTGGGCTACTTTCTTAACTAGTGATGTTTTTCCCCATCTTCTAGGAGAAATAAGCACTGTATTTACACCATGTGCAAAGTTTAGGAGTAAACGTTGAGTCTCTTTTTCGCGATCTGTAAAGTTATCTCCGGAAGTGGCTACACCAAAAACAAACGGCTTTTCCATAACTATTCTTTATTATTCTTATTGGGCAAATATAGTGATTCTTTGAAATACTAACAAGTTTGTTACTAACAATGTTGTTACTAACAGACTTGTTAGTATTCTTAAAAGAATAAATGCGAACATAAAACAATTTGATTTGTTATTTATAGTAAATGGATCTATTTAGAGGTGGCCTTCTTTCATTATGATATTAAACATCTCTTTATATCTATTTTTTAAGGTGCTTGTTTGACTATATGTCAGTTTAAACCTTTATATTTGTATATGTGAAGTTAACCGAAGAAAAAATCACTTATTATTGGCTATGATGAAAAAGGAAATTAAATTCAGTCTTGTTTATCGGGACATGTGGCAATCTTCCGGTAAATATCAACCTCGGGTTGATCAGCTTGTCCGTATCGCTCCTTTGATTATTGAGATGGGCTGTTTTGCCAGAGTTGAAACGAATGGCGGTGCTTTTGAGCAAGTGAATCTGTTGTACGGCGAAAATCCTAATAAGGCTGTCCGTGCTTTTACCGCACCTTTTAAAGAAGCGGGTATTCAAACGCATATGCTCGATCGCGGATTGAATGCGTTGCGCATGTATCCGGTTCCGGCAGACGTACGTAAATTGATGTATAAAGTCAAGCATGCGCAGGGAGTGGACATCACACGCATTTTCTGTGGACTGAACGAAACAAGAAATATCATTCCTTCTATTAAATATGCTTTGGAAGCAGGTATGATTCCGCAGGCAACTCTTTGTATCACCTATTCTCCCGTACACACTGTTGAGTATTATGCTCGAATTGCCGATCAACTGATTGAGGCCGGTGCACCTGAAATCTGCTTGAAGGATATGGCGGGTATCGGTCGTCCGGGTATGTTAGGAGAATTGGTCAGGACTATCAAGGAGAAACATCCGGATATATTGATTCAATATCATGGTCATAGCGGACCGGGATTGTCTATGGCTTCTATTCTTGAGGTTTGCGAAAATGGTGCGGACATCATTGATGTGGCTATGGAACCGATGTCTTGGGGCAAAGTGCATCCGGACGTAATCTCTGTGCAGGCTATGTTGAAAGATTTAGGCTTCCAGGTTCCCGACATAAATATGAAAGCATATATGAAAGCTCGCGCTATGACGCAAGAATTCATTGATGATTTTCTGGGTTATTTTATGGATCCTACCAATAAATATATGTCTTCACTTCTACTGAAATGTGGTTTGCCGGGTGGTATGATGGGTTCCATGATGGCAGACTTGAAAGGAGTACATTCCGGTATCAATATGATATTAAGGAGTAAGAATGAGCCGGAACTTAGTCTGGATGATTTGCTTGTGATGCTTTTTGATGAAGTGGAATATGTATGGCCTAAGCTGGGGTATCCTCCTTTGGTGACTCCTTTCAGCCAGTATGTGAAGAATGTTGCATTAATGAATCTTATGCAGCAGGTAAAAGGGGAAGATCGCTGGACAATGATAGATAACCACACTTGGGATATGATTCTGGGTAAAAGTGGACGTCTTCCGGGTAAGCTCGCTCCAGAGATTATAGAGTTGGCGGAATCTAAAGGATATGAATTTGTCGATACCGACCCGCAGTTGAATTATCCGGATGCTTTGGATGAATATCGGAAGGAAATGGATGAAAATGGCTGGGAATATGGAGAGGATGACGAGGAACTTTTCGAACTGGCCATGCACGATCGCCAATATCGTGATTATAAGTCCGGGGTTGCCAAAAAGCGTTTTGAGGAAGAGTTACAACATGCTAAAGATGCGGCAATGGCAAAGAACGGATATTCGGAAGAGGAAATTAAGAAATTGAAGCGTGCCAAGGCGGACCCGGTCATTGCTCCTGATAACGGACAGGTACTTTGGGAAGTTTCCGTAGAGGGACCATCCATTGCTCCATTCATCGGACGTAAATATCAGCATGACGAAGTCTTTTGTTATCTTTCTACCCCGTGGGGAGAATATGAAAAGATTCTGACCGGATTTACCGGACGTGTGGTGGAAATATGTGCGCAACAAGGTACCAATGTACGTAAAGGAGATGTAATCGGTTATATTCTACGGAGTGATATCTTTGCGTAAGCCTTTTTATAAGAGTTAGGGGTATAAGCTACACCTAATAAAGAATTTTAGTAGGGTGTCTTAAAAGTGTTTTTAAAATAGTAGTGATGCACAGAAAATCGATAACTAATCGGTGATCTGTGCATTCTCATTATTGTTACCTTAATGTAATAATTCTATGAGTATGTTACTATACCAGTACTTTATTCTCTAAAAGTTCTATGCGTTTGCACAATATCTCGATAAACCGGCTGTTTGCCTTGATTAGTTCACGGAGATCCTCTGCAGCTTCGATGCGGACAGTGCTACAATCTTTCGCGACTCCGATATTTGTCCCGATTGTACCTGTGTTATTGACATACACATTTCCATCTATTTTATTAAATAGCTCCAATGCAGACATATTTAGCACTTCTGCTATTTTGTTCAGCCTTGTTAATGTGAGGTCGGTTTCACCATACTCAATCTTACAATAGGCACTTGTTGACAGGTTCAACTTTTCTCCCATTTGTTCTTGAGTAAGATTCTTTTCCATACGAAGCATTTGCAGCCGATGTCCTACTATCTTTTTTAAATCCGTTTCCATGTATATTGTTGTTGGGAAGCAATTTTTATTCGACAAATGTAACAATTTTAGCGGATATAACAAATGCTATTTTATACTTATTCAAAGGAACTGAAGAAAATACAATGATGGAAAGATTTTGAATGAGAGAAAAATACTTCATATTATCGTACATACTGCAATATTCCTTTTATATTTTCCTTTCTCGTTGATATTTGGATAATACTATGCGTTTAATGGATAGTTGTAGTAAATATTGTGTATACAATTGATCTTGATGTGTGCTTAACTTTGCAACCGGAGAAACACGCAGTGACTCTTAACACTTAAAAAACAAACATTTCATTAATAATAAAAGAAAAACAAACATGAAGAAGATTTTACTATTGTTCTCAATCTGCTTAATTTCGATGTTAGGTTATGCACAAACTAATGAAGATGGAAAAGAAAGCGTTTACATTGATTATTTTTCCCGTCCTGGCAGTATAAACAACATTTTAGCAGAAGCTTTGCGTAATAAAATTATTGAAGGTATTCAAGAAATGAATCGTGTCGTGTTGATTGACGTTGATTCTAATGAAGCATTGAAAACCGAAGCCAGGCGGCGTCAGGAAGCTTCCGCTATGGGAGATGTTGTTGCCAGAAGCGAGGCTATGACGACGTTGGGAGCTAAATATCTGATTCAGGGGAACATTACAAGTATGCAGGGTATTAAAAAAACGGACAGTAAAGGAAAGCCCTATTATAAAGGAAGTGTTTCTTACACATTAAAGATTGTGGATCCTTCTAATGGTACGCTCAAAGGTACCCAGGCTTTCTCTCATGAAGGGTTGACGGGAAGTATAGGAGATACTCCTGAAGAGGCAATCATTAAAACGTTGGATTATGCCAAAATAAGTATGGATGACTTTGTTAACGAGAATTTTAAGATACAAGGTACGATTGTGCAAGTGGAAAGCACAAAGAAAGATAAAGCACAAACTGTATACGTTGATCTTGGAACAAAAAGAGGTATACAGAAAGGACAGAAGTTTACTGTTTACATAGAGATGGACATTGCCGGTGAACTGTCATTGAAAGAAATCGGTCGCTTAAACGTGAAAGAAGTGTTGAGCGGGGCACGTTCTTTGTGCAGTGTCAGCAAAGGTGGGGAAGAAATCATGAGAGCTACCAAGGAAGAAAGGAAGTTGATTATCATTTCGAGGAAAGATACCTTTTTGTCACTATAATCAATTTCAATTATCAACTTTTCTCCTAGCAAAAAGAAAATGAAACTACGAATACCACTTTTGAGCCTGCTGGCGACATATACTATTCATCTCACAGCACAGGAGCTATACTCCAATGATCTGTCTTGCGTGAAAGCAGATAATAATTTGGCTGTTATCGCAGCCTCCGGAATAGCAGAAAAGAAGAAAGATGTATATTCTATGGCATTGAAGTCGATTTTCAACGCTCTCTTCTTGAATGGTATTGACGGAGTAGAAAACGGTCGGCCGCTGGTTGGGAAAGAAGACTCTTACTATATGAACCAGTTTTTCAATTCACGCTATATGCTTTTTGTGAAAAATTATGAGACGGTCGAAGAACCGGTGCGACAATCTTCCAGACTTTATAAGGGTACGGTTACGGCCCAAATTTTACTGGGTGCACTTAAAAAGGATTTGATACGGAACAAATTGATGACAAAGCCCATGGAGGAGATGTCGATGGAAGAAACCCGGCAACAGGTTGCTCTTCCAACCATTATGGTGGTTCCTTATAAAAGTAATGACCGGAGTTCGTATGCCGGTATCCTGAAAAATGATTTTGATCTTCGCGTAGCGGTAAGTACGGTAAAAGAAGGATTCGTCAAACTTGGTGTGAAGACGGTAGCTGCCGAAGGAAAACAGGCAGGTACTCTGCGTGCTTCTGAATGGGAGAGTAAGAATGCTGATTCTAATGATAAACAGTTGTTGATGAATTCGGGGGCAGATGTATATGTGATTGTTGATTTGCAGAAAGATATATCGGCAACCTCAGGTAGTAGGGTATCATTGATTATGACTGCTCGTGAGACCGCTACAGGAATTGATTTAGCCAGCCGGAAAAGCTGGACGAACCGCTTTAGGACAACAGATGTGGACAAACTATGTGCGTATGCGGCACAGGATGTTTTGGATGGTTTTCTGAAAGATATTTCAAAGGAGTTTGCTCGGAGAGTCCAACAGGGAAATACGATAGTTCTTCGGGTCAGTCTTGCTGATAACGCTGTCAATACGATGAACAGCCGGATAAACGGGAGCACTACTCTTTCGGCGCATATACGCAACTGGGTGAGGAAGAATGCTCAGGGAGGATGCTACCATATTCAAGGTGCTGTGGATGATAGTCTGATATTTGATTCGATACAGATTCCGGCAAAGGATAGCGACGGCTTGCCGATGGATTGCATCACGTTTGCGGATAATCTGGTTAATTATCTGAATGATTCCGGAATAGATAGTGAACATAGAGTGGATGGAAGTACCATCTATTTGACTATTCAATAAATCAAGGACGTATGAAACATTGGCTTTTATTTATTCTTGTGATTTCATGGTTTTGCTTTCCGCTTTCCGGTCAACAAACGAACCGTCCTGACTGGGTGAAACAGCATCCTGTTAGTGGTTTAAGTTACATCGGAATAGGAATGGCTGAAATATCGGAAGGAGATTATCAGCAAAAGGCAAAGCAAAACGCTTTGTCTGACCTTGTATCTGAAATTCAAGTGGTGATTGCCGCCAATTCTTTGTTGAATACGTTGGAGGACGATGGTAATGTGAAACAAACCTTCGCAGAAAGTATTCGTACAGAAGCCCGGGCGGAAATAGAGAACTTTCGTCTGGTGGATTCCTGGCGAAGTGACAATGAGTATTGGGTTTATTATGAATTGAATAAGGGCGATTATGCAGCCTTGGTGGAAGCACGTCGTCAGAAGGCAATCCGTAACGGATTCGATTTTTGGTATAAGGGACACATTACTTTACAACAGGGAGATTTAATGACTGCCATTGAATTATTCTCAAATGGAATGGAGGCTATACGCCCGGTGCTTAATCAGGAGTTGTTCTGCTCTTACGAAGGAAAGACAATTAATCTGGCGACCGAACTATATGCGGCTTTGGCTGGAGTATTTGATGGAATAACGATTGTTCTGAATCCGGCAACCGTTTCAGTCACGCCGTTTCAAGGTATAAGGGAGCCTATTGCTATAGGTGTTTACCGTAATGGAAATCCGTTAAGGAATATCCGGTTGAAAGCCGAGTTTGTTTCCGGGTCGGGAGATTTGTCTTCCATGTCTCCCACCGACGAATCGGGAGTTGCCGCTCTTTATGTGCGCAATATTACTTCTAAACAGGCACAGCAGGAAATTGGAATTTCATTAATTGATGATGTGTTCAGCTTGTTCCGGAAGGGAAGTTATGCAGCTTTATTCAAACAAATGCTTTCTTCTCTTCCCGGAGCAACGTTGACTATCAACACGGTGCAGACACAGACTTCTGCTTATGTTAGAAGTGCGCAGAGCGATATAGAGGCGGTGGAACGAACTGTGAAGAGTTTGCTGAACAATCATTTCTTTAACGTAGTTGCATCTCCTTCTGAAGCCGACATTATCGTTACATTGGATAATAAGTGTCGTAAAGGCAATACCGTTCCGGGTGAACTGTATAACTTCATCGAATTCTTTTCTACGTTGGGGATTAAAATAGAAAATAACCGGACGGGGCAAACCATGTTGAATTATTCTATTAATGATGAACGGACATTAGTACCTGAAAATAAGTCCGCTTCTCAAGGCAAGAATATGGCGGCGCGTGAATTGATAAAACGGCTGAACCGGGAGTTTGCACGTGAATTGAAGAAAATAACATTCGACAGAACCGGAAAGATTCCGGAAAGACAGAAGATGTTGCCGGATGTTCCTGTTCCGGTAGTCGGTTCTTCCGTACCGGAAAAAGAAGCTGATCCGGTTATATCTGTCCCTGTTGTGGTGCCGGAAGTTATTCCTGCTCCTTTGGTTCCGGTTAAGTCCGCCAAACCAGAGAATCAAAAGGCAATTCGGGTTGAATGGTTGGATGGTGTCTTTGTTGAATTTGACAAACTTGCAACTTTGGGAGACAAATCGAGGATACATCTTAAGATTGTGAATACAAATGCTGACGATTGCGAAGTGGACTTATATAGTGGAAATCTGACGGTTATAAACGAAAAAGGTGAAGAATCTCCGATTGTCAGTCTCAAACTGGGGTCTAAGTTCAATGACCGCAGAGTCACTGCGCTCATTGTGCCTGATCTGCCTACGGAGATGGTTATTGAGGTAAGTAAGTTGCAATCTGTGGCACTGCTGCAATTGAAGGATTTCAAAAATAATATAGTGAAGTTGAGAGGCTTGAAATGAATCATATATTAACATTAAAAAAGACTTGAAATGAAAAGAATTAATTTATTGGGAACAGCATTGCTAATCATTGCTGTTATGACAAGTTGCGGTAGTTCAAAACCTGTAACACAAACAGTGCAGCAACCGGCAGTGCAACAGGACGTAGAAATTAATGTTCCTTGTTCGGGACCGGAATTTCAAACGAACAAAGAGTATTTTAGAGCTAGTTCGATGGGACTTTCTACGGATATGTCTATTGCAAAGAAAAAAGCGATGACGGAGGCCCGGGCTGAAATTGCTACTGCTATCAATGCAAAAGTGAAATCGGTAACCGATAGTTATGTTTCCTCTTATCAGCAAGGTGAAAATGATGAAAGCAAAAGTCGTTATCAATCATTGACCCGTACGGTAGTGGAACAGGAATTGAGCGGTACGCGTGTAATTTGTGAAAAAACCATGAAGACTCCTGATGGTAAATACAAAGTATATGTTTCTCTTGAACTGGCAGGAGAGGAAATCATGAATGCTATGGCAAATCGTATTAAGAATGATGACAAATTGCGCATTGACTTTGAATATGAAAAGTTCAAAAAGGTATTTGAAGAAGAAATGAGTAAAAACGCCCAATAAGCAGCTTGTTTAAAACATTGCGGATAGTAATGATCTCTTTAATAACTACCCAACTATTTGAAGATTGAATGATGAAGCTTAATTTGTCGGATATAAGATATAATTGGGTAGTTATTTTTATTATCCAGTTGCTTTTGTCTCCCGGTATTGATGTGTTTTCACAGGCAATGCCTGTTGATACAGTTTATAACCAATCTTATGACTGGAGACTGGGACAGCGGGAGACTTTGCCCGAATGGGTGTTTGCTTCTCAACGGAAAGGCCGGGTAGTTGGTATATCTGATCCTTGTATGAAATCCGAAGCTGCAAGGATGCTTGCTTTGCAAAGAGCGGCTTATCTGTATTCATTGCAGCAAGGGGTACAATTGAGACTTCTCTCGGACGTTTTTTCCACCATGGAGACTGCCAGTAATACATACGAAGACCAAAGAAACAAAATGCTTGTACTGGGAGTGATCGAACATCCCGTTCAACATGTTTCCTACCGGATTGAGCATGAATATACTTCTATATTTGGAGAGAAATTTCTGGAGGTATCTTTTACTCCATCGAATGATAGTTGCGATTTTTCTTATCATTCCATTAGTGAGTTGATGCTTTTGTTTACGAAAGAAAGGGTTGAGGAAGAAGAGGTGAAATTCAATTTATTGTTGGAATCGGATAGTTGTAGGGAGCAATCAGACCAGTCATGGTTTCAGCTTAAGGGAACACAGTCATCTCCTCAAATAATTTCATATATGAACGGAGTTGAAATTTGTTCTTCACAGGAAGGCTGTTGGTATGAAGATGCCGGTTTTGGAGGTCAGGACGGATTGGAGAAGATGGATATGAGGAATGCCTTTTGGAATGCCTATATGTCTTCTTTGGTGAAGGCACTGTTGTTATATCCGTTTTCTGATGTAAATGTCAAGCAGGTGGACGATCGTTTCAATGGCGGCACTGATTCCGGTTGTGGTTTGTATCGGGAGAAGGTTGTCGCTGTCTTGTCCATTTCCCCCTTTATCAAAGATATACGGAATAATAAGCTGTATGTGGATTGGCAGATAACAGAACAACAAAATATAATAAGGAAATGAGGAAAAATAGGATACGAATACTATCTATGGTAGTTTTTTCATTGTGTTTGCCGTTTAGTCTTTTTGCGCAAATAGATAAAGACATGAAGGAGTTTGACGATTTTGTGAAGCAGCAGCAAAAAGAGTTTGATGATTTTGTGAGCGAACAGAATAAGGAATTTGCCGAATTCCTGAAAGAAACCTGGAAAGAGTATGATTTGCAGAAGCCGGTGGTACGTCCTCAAAGACCAGAGCCTGTAAAACCGGTCAGCTTTGACCATAAGAAGCCGGCAACAAAACCGCAAGAGGTTAAAGTAGGGGAGGTGACCCGACTCCCCATTCCGACAGTGACTCCAAGTGCGACATTTTCTCCTTCAAAAGG
Organism: Bacteroides sp. MSK.20.12; assembly: GCF_019052435.1. Taxonomy (NCBI): domain Bacteria; kingdom Pseudomonadati; phylum Bacteroidota; class Bacteroidia; order Bacteroidales; family Bacteroidaceae; genus Bacteroides; species Bacteroides sp. MSK.20.12. The sequence goes on from NZ_JAHQVH010000006.1 coordinate 144,679, forward strand.
GAAAACACCGGTTCCGGTTATACCGGGAGGTAAAGATGTGGCTGTAGAACCGGAAAAGGATTTTGCGGTGCTCCCTGAAATAAAACCGGAAGTGAAGCCTGAAGAAACCGTTCCGGCCAAACGCTCACTTTCCGGTGTAGAGTTTTCGTTCTACAGTAAAGATTGTGTTGTCAATGCTTCATTGAAGAACCGGCTCACTTTAAAAGGGATTGCAGAGAAAGATATTTCTGCCGGATGGGAGACGTTATCGCGTAGCAACTATCAGCCTTTGATAGACGACTGTCTGGCTTTTAAAAAGGATAATGCCCTGAATGACTATGGCTATCTGCTGTTGACGAGGAAAGTTGCTACTGAACTATGTGGAAGTACTCATTCCGATGAAATAGCTCTTATGCAAATGTTTCTCCTTTCTCAATCGGGATATAGGGTTAAGGTGGCGCGTATGGATAACCACCTTACTTTATTCTATGCTTCGAGTAACATGATTTATGCTACCTGTTTTATTACTTTGAATGGAGTAAACTATTACAGGTTTGATACTACCCCGGATAAAACTAATTCTATTTACACTTACAACCGTGATTTCGCCAATGCGAAGAACCCGGTAAATATGAATATCACTACTCCTCAATCCTTTTCAGGAACTTACGTGGAGAAAACATTGCAAGCGAAAGCTTATCCATCCGTCAAAGTCTGCTCGAAAGTAAATTCGGGACTTATTTCCTTCTATAAGGATTATCCGCAATGTGACTTTTCTGTCTATGTGGGAGCTCCTGTCAGTCAGGAAGTACAACAGACGGTGCTTCCATCATTGCAAGCTGCCATACAAGGGAAAAAACAATCGGAAGCTGCTAATATACTGATTAATTTCGTGCAGACAGCTTTTGATTATAAGACAGATGGTGACCAGTTTGGTTATGAGAAGCCTTTCTTTGTGGATGAGCTGTTCTACTATCCTTATTCCGATTGCGAAGACCGTGCTGTGTTATACTCTTATTTGGTACGTACTCTTATGGGGCTTGATGTTGTATTGTTGGAATATCCCAATCACATGGCAACAGCGGTCTGTTTTGATGAAAACATTGACGGAGATTATATAACTGTAAGCGGAAAGAAGTACATAATTTGTGATCCGACTTATATTGGAGCTTCTATCGGGCTTGCTATGCCGCAATTTAAGAACGTGGCAGCCAAGGTGAAATATTAATTTTATTATATTATGAAGAATATTAAAAAGTATTTGTGTGCCATTGTAATGATGGTTATTTCGATGACTGCATTTGCGCAGGAAGATGTTTTTAGCGGTGACTGGCTAGGAGCAAATAAAGAAGGCGATTTAAAGGTTGCGTTCACATTGAATTGTGATGGTAATTGGCAATTGAATCCTTATAATGAGAATGCCAGATGCAATGGATTTATGGAAGTGAATATGCTGGAACCCGGTGGAAGGGAATCTTTGATGGCAACTTATGAGTTTTACGTCGAGAGTATGAACGGGAATGAACTGACTCTTTCTTTTGTAGGCGGACGTCCGGAGGTTGATGCCGGGATTTCCGGTCAATGCAAAGTCGTTTATAGGGATGATAAGTTGTCGTTTACCGGACTTGATAAAGGCGGAAAAGATGCTGCCTTTAATGGATTGACACTTGTAAAAAGCGGTAGTGGAGCTGATGCAATAGCTGATGCTGCGGCGGATGACGGAGTTCCTTTGGGAGTAAAGATATTGGCTGTTCTCCAACTGATTTTGTATATTGCCGTTGTTTTATTTATTGTGGGGCATATGTTTTTTGTATGGTATAAGGGCGCACGTTATAAAGAGGTTTTTACGGTAGAAGGAATGTTGAATAAACGCCTTGCAGCCGGAATGCCGGAGAAAATGACGGATGAAGAGATAACGGAGGCGTGGAAGCTGATGGATGAGGCATTTGCTACTTGGACGGTGATTGAAAAAACAGATGATGATGAATTCAGAAAGCCGACAAAGATGAAGCAAATTAAGAAATCTGTTCTTTTGATTGATCAGGTTATCGGTATGTGTCCTACTGATGCTGATGTCATAGAACGCTTAAATTCATTGACTGATGTGATTAATAGTGGTGAAGAACGTCATTTTGATGGTTCCAAGAAATTAATCTGGTTAGGTGTCATTGTGGGTATCTTGATGTATTGGATGATGGGAGTCGGTATGATGTTTTCTACTTTAATAGCTACCGGTTTGTATGTGGTAGCGAGCAGGACGCCTCAATTCTTAATTGATAAGCGGGCACTTCGTGGCGGTGGAAATATTCATAATGGTATTTTTGCCGGAGTGTTCGGGTTATTGGCAGGAGCGCAGACAGTGCGGACAATATACAAGTTTAATGATGGTCATAAAGAATATTCTGATGATCATTCACAACATTGGATTGCTTTGGCAATCGGACTTGTCGTTTTGTTTGTATTGGCAATGATGATGGCGTTCTGGGCACTTCTGAACTATTTACGTAATTATGTTCTGTACTTTTGATGGATAAAACTAACATGGTTGTTAATAATGGATTCGGCAGCATAATTAGGCTATTTATGTTTTGAAGTAGAATTTAGAGTAGTAGGTGTACAGGGGATCGATGAAAATTCGATGACCTGTGCATCTTTTTTTAATTAGTGATACTACAAAATATGATTAAGAATCTGCTAATTCCAATATAAATTTTAATATTTGCATTATAACAATAGTGTCAATTGAAAACAAAAGATGAAATAATCGCTATTCTCCGGAATTTTAAGGAAGAATTTGGGGAGAGATATGGAATTGAAAAGTTGGGACTTTTTGGTTCTGTGGCTCGTGGTGAGCAGAAAGAGGATAGTGATATTGATATTTGTGTAAAGCTTCAAGATCCGGATTATTTTACTCGAATGGAAATAAAAGAGTCATTAGAAGAGCGTTTTAATGCAAAAGTGGATGTCGTGTCTTTAACCGCAATTATGCGTAGTTTATTTCGCAATCATATAGAGAAAGATGCAATCTATATCTAATTTTTATTATGCAAAACGGTAGTCTTTAGGTACCACTCCCATCCGCTTTGTAAACTCCTTATAGAAATGTGATCTATTCATAAACCTACTTTGATACATGATTTCTTTAATGAGATTTTTGGGTGGGGATAAAATATCTCGTAGAAAATTCCTGGCGACTCCCGATCATAGTTGTTTCCCGATTTGTATAGAGGCGATGAAGCTTGGCATCCATGTGTATGTGGAAAAGCCGCTTGTCAGAACTTCCTTTTTCTGTTTATTATTGACCTTAAACTCTCAAAACTTGCAAAATAGTTTCAATCGTTTCACAGAACCTTTCATGCCTTTGTTTTTGTTCTAAAAGTATGATTCGATTTGTTTTCTAACTTCTATATTTGTTATCAGAAACGAACGACAATGAAACATGGTATCTATATATTGACTATTCTTATGGCTTTATTAAGCCTTCCAGAAAGTGGGTATGCTTCGATTCCATTTTTCGCTGTTGCGAATGATACAATCCGGCGGGCAGTGATATATTTTGATGCGAATGAAGCGAAAGTGGATCTTAGTTATAAGAATAATAATCAGGTAATTATAATTTTAGATTCTTTGCTTCTCGGAAATTTAAATACGAAATATATAACAGCGCTGAATGTGGAAACTTTTGTTTCTCCTGATGGTGATGAATCTTATAATAGAAGTTTGGCTGCTCGGAGAAATGATTCGATAAAGGAATTCTTACAACGGTATAATTCGGATGTTAGTGTTGATAAGATTCATTTTTTTTCAGGGGGAGAGGATTGGTCGGAGTTTCGTAAGTTGGTGGCATCCGACTCTAACTTACCAGATCGGGAAGAAGTGCTGATATTGATTGATTATCATAAGAATGATGTCAATAAACGGAAGCAACTGTTGCGAAAATTGAATCGGGGAATTGCTTACCGATACATTGTTCACAATATCTTTCCAGAACTGCGGAGATCGGTTATTACGATTGTCGGAGAAACTTCGAAATTAGGTAAAGAGGCTTTTGAACCGGTATCTTCTGTCTCCGGGTTGTTTGTTTCAAAGCAGGAAGAGGCGCTTCCGAAAGATCAACCTGATAAGCCTGTGGGAGAAAGTGAAAAAAAACAGGCCTGTGAGGTCGATATATCGGAGGCAGAAGGGCCGGTGAAAAGCCAAACTGTACTTGCAGTGAAGAATAATCTGTTATATGATTTGGCATTGGCGCCAAATATAGAAGTGGAAATTCCGATGGGCAAGAGGTGGTCTTTGAATACTGAATATAAATGTCCGTGGTGGCTGAATAGCAAACATGATTTCTGCTATCAGCTCCTTTCGGGAGGGATGGAAGGACGTTGTTGGCTGGGAAACCGTCAGAAGCGTGACCGATTGACCGGACATTTTATCGGACTTTATGCTGAAGGCGGGATATATGACTTCCAGCTGCGTGGAGATGGCTATCAAGGTAAGTATTACGGAGCTGCGGGAGTGACTTATGGATATGCACGGCAGTTGGCACGGCATTTTTCCCTTGAATTCAGTCTTGGCATAGGGTATTTGACAACAGAATATAAAAAATATACTCCTTATGAGGGAGATATTGTATGGACAAATAGTGGACGTTATAACTTTATTGGTCCTACCAAGGCGAAAGTTTCTTTGGTATGGTTGATAACAACAAAGAGATAGGAGGGCGTAATGCGAAATACAAGATACGGGTTTCTTGTGCTTTTGTCCTCGCTGCTGATGCTAACTGGATGTAGCCGTCGCGATATATTGGATGATTATCCCGTAAGTGGGGTAGATATAAAGCTGGATTGGGATGGAGTGACAGATCAACTGCCGGAGGGAGTTCGGGTGATTTTTTATCCGAAGAACGGAGATGGCAGGAAAGTAGATAAGTACCTTTCGGTACGAGGCGGAGAAATGAAAGTTCCTCCGGGACGGTATTCGGTAGTAGTCTACAACTATAACACGGAATCTATACGAATCAGGGGTGAAGAGTCCTATGAAACGATAGAAGCCTACACGGGAAACTGCAACGGTTTAGGGATTGCAGGAACGGAAAAGATGGTTTGGTCACCGGATTCATTGTATGTGTTGAATATAGATGAGTTGAAAATAGAGAAGAGTGAAGAAGTGCTTCGCTTAGACTGGAAGTTGGAATCTGTGGTGAAGAAATATTCTTTTGTAGTAGAGGCTAGAGGCTTGGAGTATGTTGCAACAGTGGTAGGAAGCATTGATGGATTATCCGATTGTTACTGTATAGGCAAAGGTCGTGGAGTATGTAGCTCACAACCTATCTACTTTGAGGTAAGGAAGGGAGACAATAAGGTAACGGCATCTTTCACCGCTTTCAAACAAGTAAAGGAAATGACAATGCCGACGCGAATGTCAACATCAGAGAGAGAAACTTCTAGTGAGAAAGATGCTATAATATTAATATTGAAATTTATCAAAACAGATAATACAGTTCAGGAAGCAACAATTGATGTTACTGAAATAATAGGTACACTTGAAAATGCTGGAACAGGGGAAGATGGAAAACCAACCCCACCACCGGAGATTGAGTTACCGCCTGATGATAAGATTGAGGTTGATAAGCCGGAAACACCACCGAATCCTGATGGAGGTGGAGGAATGGGCGGCAATGTTGATGGATGGGGACCCGAAGATAATGTTGAGTTACCCGTGAATTGAAATAGATGCTATAAACAAAATATAACAATATTATAAACTTTAAAAAATACAGTTATGAAGAAGATTTTATTGGCAGTTACAGCTGCTTTGGCAATTACGGGTTGCTCACAGAATGAAGAGTTTGACTCCCCTTCACAGAAAGCCGAAATTAATTTTAGTACAGCTGCTGTTACAAGAGCAACTGCTATGATTACTGATAATTTTAAGCAGTTTAAAGTGTATGGCTATGCGCATACAGGTGGATTTACTACTGAGACTGAAAGTAAAACTCTTGTTGAAGGAATTTTTAATAAGTCAGAAGACAAAAAATGGTCAGAGAAAGATAGTAATAAGTTTTACTGGCCATCCGAAGGTAATGTAACTTTCTTTGGATATAGCCCTGTAGCAGAAACAGGGACTACTTATACTGCTCCAGAAAGTTCTAAAGGATATCCTACAATCGTTTATACAGTTAATGATGATATTGCTAGTCAATCAGATTTTTTGGTTGCTGATAAGACTGGTAATGGAACTACTAATGTGGATGGTATTTCTTTAGGATTTAAACATGCTCTGACCCAGATTGCATTTAAGTTGAAAGGGAGTGATTCAAATGTTAATTACACTGTTACAAAATTAGTTCTGAAAGGGATTAACAATGTTGGAACATATAAATGGGGAACGAATACATGGGAGTCTACAACTGGAACGAAAGATTATACGATTGATATGGTAAGTTCTGCTGCAACATTTGTCGGTGATGGTGCAGATGCTGTCGAATTGACAGGTAATGATAAAGTGCTGATGTTGATTCCTCAAGCTCCAAATAGTGCAAAAATAGAGGTTACATATACTGCTACTGATAAGACAACGAATATTGTGTATAATAATGCTCCTAAAGAAGTAAATGTACCGACTGACCAGTGGGAAGTGAGTCAAAGAATTGTTTTCACTATTGCTTTAACCCCTGGTAAGATCATGAATATTTCAGGTGAGGTTGTAAACAATGGTTGGGCTGATAAGGAGCCTCAACCGGATGATCTTAAGTAAATATAGATACAGTTCTTTCATATAGAGTTAAATAATTATATTAATAAAAAGCAGCATGAAGTATTCACTTTGTGCTGCTTTTGTATATAATATGGGTTGTCTTATAATTGGTTCGTGATAGTAAAAGGTTTATTTTCACTTTTCTTCCTTTTTTTATGGCAATATGAAAGATTTCATATATTTTTGCTGGCAGCATAAACAAAAACAAACACAGTCAGCGTATGCCATCTATTTGTCAAGGAACCTGGGATTGTCAAATATGTCCAAAAGCGGTGAGTAATGCCATTACTCATGTGATTTATCAGCGTGGTTTTCATAAACCGGCTCAAAAGTGTGAAGAAAATCTTATCCTTTTTTTGATGAAGGGAGAAATACTGGTCAATAGTAAGGAATATGCGGGGACAATGCTTAAGGAAGGTGAATTTATCCTTCAGGCTATTGGTTCTATGTTTGAGATGCTTGCTATGACTGAATGTGAGTGTATTTATTATCGTTTTATCCAGCCCGAACTGTTTTGTGATTTCCGTTTCAATCATATCATGAAGGAAGTATCTCCTCCACTTATTTATACTCCATTAAAAATAATTCCAGAACTGCAATATTTCCTCAATGGGTCTATCACTTATTTGAAAGGAGATAAAGTCTGTCGGGATTTGCTATCTCTGAAACGAAAAGAATTGGCGTTTGTATTGGGATACTATTATTCCGATTATGATCTTTCGAGCTTGGTGCATCCACTCTCTAAATATGTAAACAGTTTCCAATACTTCGTTATTCAAAACTATAAGAAAGTAAAGACAGTGGAAGAACTGGCACAATTGGGTGGATATACTCTTAGTACATTCCGTCGTATCTTCAATAACGTCTTTCATGAACCTGTTTATGAATGGATGCTGGCGAGACGTAAAGAGGGCATTCTGGACGACTTGAACAACTCTAAATGTAGCATCTCGGAGATATGCTATAAATATGGTTTTGAATCTTTACCCCATTTTTCTAATTTCTGCAAGAAATCTTTTGGTGCCTCTCCACGTAATTTACGTAGGCAAGACATTTCATAAATGCAACTATGTAAGATAATTGCGGTTCACCGGTTTCACCCAATTCTCTAAATGCCGATGAATAAGGTAACAGCGGGTGAAAGCAAGGGAGAAATTCAGGTGAAACTGAACCTTCTTGGTTTCACCTATTGAGTTTATTCATACCGACTGTTGGAGCTATAGCTCCAAGGTGTTGGATATATAGCTCCAAGATGCTAGATATATAGATGCAACAACTCAAGTATTAACACATGAGAACTAAGGTGTTAAGACTTGGCGGCCAAAGTATTACATCCGCACAGTTCACTCATTAATACCTGAAAGCGGATTTGCTATAAGCATATCCGGATTAGCTATAATGATAATTGTTTTAGCTCAAGGGATATTTTAATAAGACAGGTGAAAGCGGTAACGAATGATTTTACCTTATTTCAATCCTCGCTTTCACCCGTAATTCTCTCATTCATAACAGTTTTGGCTATAAGGTGAAATCGGTGAAACTTATGAATTAAAAGTTCATGTTACTGATCTGTATTAATAATAATTGTGATCTACTCATATATAAAGAAATCCCCTGTCGGACTAGCCGGCAGGGGATTCTGTCATTAATCAAATTAAGCTCTCGCTATTGAAATCTAGCAATTTCTAGTCTTTTAATTTTGCGATGATGAAGTCGCGGTTCAAGCGAGCGATGTTGCTGATAGAAATATTCTTCGGACATTCAGCTTCACAAGCACGAGTGTTTGTACAGTTTCCGAATCCCAGTTCGTCCATCTTTGACAACATAGCTTTTGCACGACGCAAAGCTTCCGGTTTACCTTGCGGCAGCAAGTTCAACTGGCTGACTTTTGCAGAAACGAACAACATAGCAGAACCATTCTTACATGCAGCTACACAAGCACCGCAACCGATACAAGAAGCAGCATCCATAGCTTCGTCAGCGATAGGTTTCGCGATCAGGATAGCGTTAGCATCCTGCGGAGCACCTGTGCGTACGCTTACATAACCACCAGCTTGCATAATCTTGTCGTATGCAGTACGGTCTACCATCAAGTCTTTGATGACAGGGAAACCAGCCGAACGCCAAGGTTCAACAGTGATGGTGTCACCGTCGTTGAAACGACGCATATAGATTTGGCAAGTAGTAGCACCTGTTGCAGGACCGTGCGGGTGTCCGTTGATGTAAAGAGAACACATACCGCAGATACCTTCGCGGCAGTCATGATCGAATACTACCGGTTCTTTTCTTTCGCTGATGAGCTGTTCGTTCAGAATATCCAGCATTTCGAGGAAGGAAGTATCACCGGGGATATCTTTCATTTGGTAGGTTTCAAAAGCACCTTTAGCTTTCGGACCAGCTTGGCGCCATACCTTCAGTGTAAATGATATATTTTTATCCATTTTCTTCTAATTCTTTTAAATGTTTAACTTCACCGATTAGCTCTTGTAGTTACGGGTCTGAACCTTGATAGCTTCGTATACCAGCGGTTCTTTGTGCAATACCGGAGCCTTTTCATCGTCACCTTGATATTCCCAGCATGCTACATAGAAGAAGTTTTCGTCATCACGTTTTGCTTCTCCTTCTTCAGTCTGGTATTCTTCACGGAAGTGACCACCACAACTTTCGTTACGGTTCAATGCGTCGTAAGCAACAAGCTCACCCATAGTGATGAAGTCGTACAGACGGATTGCTTTGTCAAGCTCTACGTTCATACCTTCCTTAGAACCGGGGATAAACAAGTTCGTTTCGAATTCCTTGCGGATTTCTTTCAGTTCGGCGATACCTTTCTTCAGGCCTTCTGCCGTACGTCCCATACCTACATATTCCCACATGACATGACCCAGTTTCTTGTGGATAGAATCAACAGATTCTTTACCCTGGATGCTCATGAACTTGTCGATCTTAGCTTGAACAGCTTTTTCAGCTTCAGCGAATTCAGGAAGATCGGTAGAGAAACGAGGAACAGTGATCTGGTCTGCCAGATAGTTCTGGATAGTGTAAGGCAATACGAAGTAACCGTCAGCCAAACCTTGCATCAATGCAGAAGCACCGAGGCGGTTTGCACCATGGTCGGAGAAGTTACATTCACCGATAGCGAACAGACCCTTGATAGTGGTTTGCAGTTCGTAGTCTACCCAGATACCACCCATTGTATAGTGGATAGCCGGATAAATCATCATCGGGTTATAATATTTCACACCACTGATTTCTTTAGCCAGTTCGCCCGGATTAACGTCAGTGATTTCTTCGTACATATCGAAGAGGTTACCATAACGTTGAAGAACAACGTCGATACCCAAACGGTTGATAGCTTCAGAGAAGTCGAGGAATACGGCCAAACCTGTGTTGTTTACACCGAAACCAGCGTCGCAACGTTCTTTAGCGGCACGGCTGGCAACGTCACGCGGAACCAGGTTACCGAATGCCGGATAGCGGCGTTCCAAGTAATAGTCGCGGTCTTCTTCCGGAATATCACTTCCTTTGATTTCGCCTTTCTGGAGTTTTACAGCATCTTCTTTCTTCTTCGGAACCCAGATACGACCGTCGTTACGGAGAGATTCAGACATCAAAGTCAGCTTAGACTGCTTGTCGCCATGTACCGGAATACAAGTCGGGTGAATCTGAACGTATGCAGGATTTGCGAATACAGCACCCTTGCGGTAGCAAGAGATAGCAGCTGTACAGTTACAACCCATAGCGTTAGTAGACAGGAAGTAAGCGTTACCATAACCACCGGTAGCGATTACTACAGCGTGAGCAGCGAAACGTTCCAATTCGCCTGTTACAAGATTTTTTGCGATGATACCGCGGGCACGTCCGTCAACGATGACAACATCCTGCATTTCGTAGCGGGTATACAGTTTAACAGTACCTACGTTTACCTGACGGCTCAATGCAGAGTAAGCACCCAGCAGCAATTGCTGACCAGTCTGGCCTTTAGCGTAGAAAGTACGGGATACCTGTGCGCCACCGAAAGAACGGTTGTCCAGTGTACCGCCATATTCGCGAGCGAAAGGAACACCTTGCGCTACACATTGGTCGATGATAGCGTTAGACACTTCAGCCAGACGATATACGTTTGCTTCACGGGCACGATAGTCGCCACCTTTTACAGTATCGTAGAACAGACGGTAAACGGAGTCACCGTCATTTTGATAATTCTTTGCAGCATTGATACCACCCTGTGCAGCGATAGAGTGTGCACGACGGGGAGAATCCTGAATACAGAAATTGAATACTCTGAAACCCATTTCACCAAGTGAAGCAGCGGCAGAAGCACCTGCCAGACCTGTACCCACAACGATGATGTCCAAACGACGTTTATTAGCGGGGTTCACCAATTTCTGGTGAGCTTTATAGTTGGTCCATTTCTCAGCCACCGGGCCTTCTGGAATTTTTGAATCTATTTTGATCATAATATTATTTACAATTTAATCATTTACAATTTACTATTTAGCAAGCACCGCCACAAATCAGTGTTTTCACGAAGAATACCACTACTACCAGTGCGAAACCGAGTACAACAATCGTAGAATAGATGTTAGAAATACATTTCCAACGATTGATCCATACTTTGTTGTTCCATCCCAGTGATTGCATAGAGCTCCAGAAACCGTGAGTCAGGTGGAACCACAAAGCAAACAGCCAAACGAGGTAAAGAACTACGTAAACCGGGCTAGAGAAAGTCTGCTGGATGTGATAAGCACCGTTAGCGGCATAAGCCAGCGTCAGTGTATCAGCGTGCATGCCCATGTTGTGCATCAGTTCCGGCAACTGCATTTTTGCCCAGAAGTTGAAGAGGTGCAAACCAAGACCTACGATAACGATCAGACCCAGCACCAACATGTTTTGAGATGCCCATTCTACAGTTTTTGGTTTGTCAACCACTGCATAGCGTTCGCTACCACGCGCTTTGCGATTCTGCATTGTCAGCCAGAATGCGTAGATGATGTGAATCACAAAAAGAGCGGCTAGTCCTGCGGTAGCCACTAACGCATACCAGTTTGCTCCCAGGAACTCACAAATCATGTTGTAACCATCAGCCGAGATGATTGCAACCAAGTTCATCGCCATGTGAAATGTTAGAAACAGGACAAGGGCGATACCGGTAACGCTCATCACCACTTTCCTTCCTACAGATGAATTACTTAACCACATAAATGATTGAATTTAAATTATTTAATTGTTAGAACTAAAATTTCGACGTTTTACACCTCTTACGGACTGCAAAAATAGGGGAAATAGATTGATTGAGCAAGGAATTAAAGAAATAATTCTTTAATAATGGATCAATGCGCCAATGTGTCAATATGCCAGCCAGTATGTACGCATGGTGCAACTGATTGGCACATTAGTAGGATGAGGCTGTTTATTGTACTTTCCCGATTTTCTCACCGCCGGCTGCTTTTTTGCGTAGAGCGCGTGGGGTATCGCCAAAAGAGTCTTTACAGAAGTGTGCGAAATGAGACAGAGAGTCGAATCCGTATCTGTTACAGATTTCAGTGATTCGCATTTTGGTGTGCTGTAGGTCTTCCAGGATTCCTTCCCGTTTCTTTTCCAGTATCCATTCGTATACGGGCACACCATAGAGGTTTTTGAATAGTCGGCGGAAAGTAGTGGTCGTATATCCTCCCAGATGCGCAAATTCTTCCACGTTCTTCACCTTGCTGTAATTCTGCATGACGAAATAGTGGAAACTTTCCGTATAAGTGCTGATCGGATAGAAGAATGAACCCAGTTGGGGCAGCGGATAGAAGTTAGTAATCAAGAAAACCAGTTCTTTGCATTTTAAGTCGATATACTTGCTGCAAGGGTTTTCCTCAGCGAGGAATTCGGGCATACTGGTGACAAGGTGGTAAAGCCTTTCACTCATAATCAGTGGAGTGTAGGTCAAAGGAGCTTCCGCCTGTTCCATCATTTCCTTATATCGGTCTTCGCAAAGCAAAGGCAGTTCGTTGAACCAGTAGACAACATATTCAACATCTGTCAGTGCCAGTATTTCGACCTTGGAGCCAATAGCTTGCAAAACAATTTGTCTCTCGCGTAACGTTATTCCAGGATGCTCTTCGCTATTGATAAGTAATTCGCCCTTTATCATAAAAAGCATACAATTCTGCGTACACTTATCCTTGGGGATATGCTCTCCTTTAGGTAAGTTTCTATATACAAGGATATTCTCAACATTTTTTGGACATCCCGTACAGTTGGTATATTGTATGCAAAATGAATCTCCTGGCATGAGTTTTATGCGTGATTTATTATCTTAACGGAACAAAGATAGGCTTTTTTTGCGGAAAATGGAACTCTTTCTTTTATTTATGTTTTAGTAGAAACCTGCAAATATTATTCTTATCCCTTTGGATGATGTTAGAGAATTCAATATTTATCTGTTGTAAATTTCTGAATAGAAAACTTTATGTTGATTTTTGGAAGTATTATAGTTGTTTTTGAACATCTGTTTGCTTTTGATATGCGTATTTTTGCGATCTAAACGTTTTAATTATCAATCATTATGCTAATGCTAAGAAAAATTGTATTCTTCCTTTTTGTGTTTGTTGGATTATCATTGTTTGCACAACAAGACTATATGGTCAGTTCTTATGTGCGGGGTAATTTTTACAACCGTGGTCGTATTTCTACAGAAAGCTTGCGGGCAAGTGACGACCTTATTTTCTTGAATGTTCATCCTAATAAAGACGGATCATTGTCATTTGAGAATCCACGTGTATTTCAGGGAAAAGGGGTGACCACTTGGGAAGGTTTGCTTAAATCGGTTCGTGCAAAAGTAAAAGGTACAAAAGTGAAAATACGTTTAGGAGCTTCCAGTGGCGAATGGAAAGCGATGGTGGCCGATGAGGCCGCTCGTACGACGTTTGCAAAGAACATAAAGACTGTACTGGAAAAGAATAAACTGGATGGCATTGATCTTGATTTTGAGTGGGCAGAGAATGAGAAAGAGTATGAGGATTATAGTTTGGCTATCCTGAAGATGCGGGAAGTGTTGGGAGACAAGTATCTTTTCAGTGTATCTCTGCATCCTGTTTGTTATAAGATTAGTAAGGAAGCTATTGAAGCTGTTGATTTTATTTCACTTCAGTGCTATGGTCCTTCACCGGTTCGCTTTCCGATAGAGAAATATTGTTCGGATATACAGATGGTATTGGAGTATGGTATTCCGAAGGAAAAACTGGTGGCAGGAGTTCCTTTTTATGGGGTGACCAAAGATAATTCAAAGAAGACAGAGGCTTATTTCAATTTTGTACAGAATGGATTGGTTACGAGTCCTGCACAGAATGAAGTGATCTATCAAGGAGATACTTATGTGTTTGACGGTCAGGATAACATTCGTATCAAAACCCGTTATGCAAAGGAACAGAAGCTGAAAGGTATGATGAGTTGGGATTTAGCTACGGATTTGCCGTTAAGTGACAGCAGGTCATTACTAAAAACAATGACTGAAGAATTGAGGGAATGACTTAGTTTGCACGACTGCTGCTTGTAAATCCTTTTTATAGATGCTGCCTAACAGGCTCTGTTTTAATAGGTTCCTCCCCTCCTTTATTATAAATCAGATTTATAAAGAATGTGTTAAAACGTTTTTCTTTAGAGAAATACCCCTGCCGCAATATCTTCATTTGCAGGAATTTGTTCAGGAAATATGCCTCTACCAACAAGCATATCTCTGACTGCGACATTATTGTCAACATGTTCATTTTCAATGGCAGTTTGTCCGTATAGGTCTTTTTGCTGAACATTCACAGAGGTCATTTCTGCGGCAAAGTCTTTGGCTTTTATGCTGATGGTCGGAAGAAAATCAGCCAATGGTCGACTATCAGGTACGTCAAGTTTACGTTTTAGCATTTTGGTGTCCATGTGAAACAGTGCTTTATCTCCTTTGGAACGTATAATGGCGAATCCTTGATTGTCAACTCCTCTTTCATATAAAACACCCGAGAGAAGTTTCTCTGTCTCGGCTAGTTTGGTACGTGCTTGGACACGTTCATATTCTATTAAACGTTGCTCTACTAATTCTGCACGGCGCGTTTGTATTGCAAAGTAGTTTTGAGCAAAGGCAATTTCTTGCTTTCGAGAATCTCCATTTTGTGCTACCAGATAGCAGGCATAACGGGTCAGAAAGATGTTATCTACTTCTCTTTCAGCGCCTGAACCTAATATAACCATTTTGCTGACGTCAGCAAAATGGTATGCAATATTTTCTCCGGCATTTTTACATGTATCTTTTGCTTTCTATATGATAGACAGGAAGTTACGCCATTGAGAATATCCTAACAATGGATAAAGTTCTCTCGCACTCCAACATTCCACTTTGTTGTATTCGCAAACAATGCTCTCAAACTGCTTAAATAGCTCTTTTATTTCTTCTGATTTCATTTTATTTCTGTATTATGTTGGTTCCATTTTATTCATCTGTCTTTATCTCCGCCTTGCCATAATATCCCGGCATCGGTATGTAAATCGGATTATAATAAGTATTGATATTCTTCAACTTCTTCTCCTCCTCTTTCAGCCGTTTGATTTGCCGTGCGGCAGTGGTAGGGGCAAAGCCGCACAATCCTTGAAAGTCGCGACGAGTTAATACAGGGTTGCTCTTGAAGTAGTTTGTCAGCAATTTGTCTATCTCGTCATTTGAAAGGACAGCCGAATGGGGTTTCAGTTTACTTCGCTCCACATGAACAACACTGACTGACCTTTTCAGTTTGACGTCCGCTTTAAAGCTGATATTGGCTTTGAGTTTTATCTGATTCGCTTTTAGTTTGGGCGAAGTGATAGGTTCTTGACTATTCAGCTTTATCTGGAAATAACCGATGCCATCCAGATGGACGCTTTGTCCTTCCCGAAGACGATCCCCCATAAAATGACTTAGGGATTCGAGAACTGACTTTACATCCCCTTCAGTTAGAGAAGTTGCTATCTGGATTTCTTTTGCCAAATAGTCTGTGTCAATGTGTTGGAAGTTGACTACACGTGCGTGATACACTTCTTTGTCTTCCTCATCCTTGGGACGGGGAGTCTTGTACAATTCAAATTGTATTGCCATTATTTATTTGTTTTTTGCCTTATACATTACTACGTACCTTTAATTTACCGTTGCAAGCCTATAAGGACATTGTTTTCTGTTGTTGCAAAGCTAATCGATCATCTTCGGACTTAGGGGGAGGGTGTTATATAGCTGTTGTTTGTTTGTTATCAAGCGGCTTTTATAAGTTATCCTGCCTTTATTCTTGGACTAAGGCATAGGGATAGTTGTCTTCCGGTGCCTTTATCATTAGTTTCCCACGGCCGTGGAGAGATCTCTTCATGGCTGTGGTAGTATCTTTCCACGGCCGTGGTAGGAATTCGCCACGGCCATGAAGAATGAACTATATCGGTAACAAAGATAAACTATATCAGGGAGAAAAGCAAACTATCTCTGCTTGTTTGAGGTATTTATACGCCTTGTTCTATCTGATAGATATAGGACAGGGGAGAATTAAACTATTCAACAAAAACAAGCTATCTTATGCATATAGGGCCTTTATTCGGCTATTTTGTAGATGATAGATAACCAGTTTTTGCTGGTAAAAGTATGATAGATACCTTTTTTAAAAGCTATCTATCATACTTATTTCTTTGATAATGAGAAGAGTATCAAAATGAATGATACTTATGATAGATATTTTTTCACTATGGTGAGTATATATGTCCACCGAACTGAAAAATGGTGTCTTATGATTGTTTACTAAATACCCTATTTCAGCTTCTTCTGATACTCATCCGAATTCAGTATCTCCAGCGCCTTTTGTATACTCTCATTGGTGGTATTCATTACCCGGAAATATTCGTTCATATCCCAAAGGTCACGGGCTATCAGTGCTTTGAGCTGTGTTTTGATGAGAGGGAGCGACTTCTGATATTGTTCTTCATTGAATTTCACTCCTTCTTTCTCTCCTATTTCCTTTAAAATGGCGAGCATATCATCATCGACTACGAACTTTTCATCAAACGATTCGAATTTCTTGTATTTGTTTTTCAACTCTTTCCGGTGTCCTTCGATAAACTGCATGGTGAATTTAATCACGGCTCCTTTAGCTACCAGATTACGGTGATAATCCGTATAAAGAGTAGTGTCAATAGGTACGAAATAGTCCGGCATGATACCCCCTCCGCCATAAACAGTGCGTCCTAGCTTCTTGGTTTGTGCTTTCAGTGAATCCGGGAAGTGAATACTGTCAGCATTCATCAGTTCACCGTGGTTGAAACGTTCTATCAGGTCCTTGTTGTAATCGACAGTACTGTCGTATGGTTTCTGGATGGAACGTCCCGATGGAGTATAATAGCGCGCAATAGTCAAACGAATCATGGAACCGTCCGGCAGGTCGATAGGACGTTGCACCAATCCTTTGCCGAAAGAACGGCGTCCTACGATAATTCCTCTATCCCAATCCTGCACTGCACCGCTGACAATTTCGCTGGCGGAAGCCGTATATTCATCTACCAGGATGATAAGGCGTCCATTACGGAAATCTCCGTTTCCTTTGGCGTAGAAATCACTGCGTTTGGCAGTCCGTCCTTCCGTGTAGACAATCAATTCTTTTTGCCCCAGGAATTCGTTGGCAAGGTCGATGGCTGCATTCAGGTAACCTCCTCCGTTTCCTTGCAGGTCGAGAATCAGGTCCTTCATACCTTGTTTCTGAAGGCTTGTCATTGCTTTCTTGAATTCTTCGGCAGTGGTTGCTCCGAAGCGGTTGATGCGAATATAACCTGTTTTAGGCTGAATCATGTAAGAAGCATCGAGGCTAAGGATAGGTATTTTATCTCTTTTCACTGTGAACAATAAAGGATCCTGCACGCCACGACGAACGATAGTCAGGTTGACTTTAGAGCCTTTCGGACCACGCAGACGCTTCATAATATCTTCCGTACTCATTTTCACTCCGGCAATGGCGCTGTCATTGACCGCAACAATACGGTCACCGGCAAGGATGCCAACTTTTTCGGAGGGTCCGTTGCTGACGGGTTGCACTACTAACAGGGTATCTTCAATCATCTGAAACTGAACTCCAATACCTTCGAAGTTACCTTGAAGAGGTTCGTTCATTTTCTTCACTTCTTCTGCGTCCGAGTAGGTAGAGTGCGGGTCGAGTTGTGCCAGCATCTTGATGATGGCTTCTTCCACCAACTTGTCTTCATCTACTTTGTCTACATAGAAATGGGAGATTGCGAACTCTGCCATTTGTAGCTTGCGCATGGCTTCAGAACCGAAATTTTGGGCTTGTAAGGCTGATACTGCCCACAGGCAAGCCAAAAGGACGTATATTTTAATCTTATTCATAATCTTACTTTATATTAATAGCCGAGTATTAACAACCGGGCACAGATACGCCTGCATCCTTCTCAATTCTCCATTCTCAACTCTCAACTTATCCTCATTCCTTTGGGAATAAACTGGCTGATATCTTTATTATAAGTCAATAATTCGCGTACAATCGTCGAGCTGACGCAAGTCAGTTCCGGTTCTGTGAAGAGCAGGATGGTTTCAATGCCTGCCAGTTTGCGGTTGATGTCCGCAATCGTTTCTTCATACTCGAAATCTTTCACTGTACGGATACCGCGGACAATAAATCTGGCCCCTACTTCCTGCGCAAAATCAATGGTCAGACAGTCGTAGGACATCACTTTTATACGAGGCTCATCCTTGTAAAGCTCCCGAATCATTTCTTCTCTTTTCTCAATGGGAAAGTATGTATTCTTGTTCTCATTGATACCGATTCCTATCACGATTTCGTCCATAAAGGTGAGTGCACGTTCCACTACCGAATAATGTCCGATGGTGAAGGGGTCAAAAGTACCCGGGAATATTGCTTTTCTCATGATGCCAAATCTTCTTCTATAACCAGATTATCTATAATAAAGTTCTGTCGTTCCATGGTATTTTTACCCATGTAGAATTCAAGTAGTTCTTTCACTGCGTCCGTCTTTCGTAAAGAAACTTGCTCCAGACGCATGTCTTTACCGATGAAATGCTTGAACTCGTCCGGTGAAATCTCTCCTAAACCTTTAAATCGCGTGATCTCCGGATTCGGGCTTAGTTCGTTAATTGCATTGACACGCTCTTCTTCACTATAACAATAGATTGTTTTTTTCTTATTGCGTACACGGAACAAAGGCGTTTGCAGAATATATACGTGGCCTTTTTTTATAAGGTCAGGGAAGAATTGCAGGAAGAAAGTAATTAATAGCAGGCGGATATGCATACCGTCCACATCGGCATCGGTTGCTACGATGACTTTGTTGTAGCGTAGTCCGTCCAAGCCATCTTCTATATTCAGGGCTGCCTGAAGCAGATTAAATTCTTCGTTCTCGTAGACCACTTTCTTAGTTAACCCGAAAGAATTCAGCGGTTTACCACGTAGACTGAACACTGCTTGCGTGTTCACATCACGGCTTTTGGTGATGGAACCACTTGCAGAGTCCCCCTCGGTGATAAAGATGCAGGAATCTTCTTCCAGTCCTTTTCCTTTCGGGTCGTTGAGGTGAATACGGCAGTCGCGCAATTTGCGGTTGTGCAGGTTTGCCTTCTTTGCACGTTCACGGGCAAGTTTGGTTACACCTGCAATGGCTTTACGCTCTTTCTCGGATTCTTGGATCTTTTGTTGTATCGCTTCGGCTACATCCGCATTTTTGTGCAAGAAGTTGTCCACTTCCTGTTTGATAAAGTCGCCTACATATTTATTGACTGTCACTCCGCCGGGAACCATATTGGTAGAACCCAGCTTCGTTTTCGTCTGACTCTCAAAGATAGGCTCTTCCACATTGACGGCAATGGCAGCAACCAGTCCGTTACGAATGTCGGTATAGTCCATATTCTTGTTGAAGAACTCCTTGATAGTGCGGGCGATGTGTTCCTTGAAAGCACTCTGATGCGTACCTCCTTGGGTGGTATGCTGACCGTTGACGAAGGAGTAATATTCTTCTCCGTATTGTCCGGTATGCGTAAAGGCGATTTCGATGTCTTCCCCTTTCAGGTGGATGATCGGGTAAAGTCCGGTTGCCGTCATATTGTCGTTCAAAAGGTCTACCAGGCCGTTGCGCGACAGGATACGGTGTCCGTTATAGATAATGGCAAGCCCGGTATTGAGGTACGTGTAATTACGTAGCATTGTCTCAATAAATTCAGGCTTGAAACAGTAATTCAGGAATAATGTATTATCCGGTTCGAAGAAGATGTAAGTTCCGTTTTCTTCTTCGGTATTCTGCGTCTCGTCGGTCAGCAGGTTTCCTTTTGAGAAAGTGGCGATACGTACTTTACCGTCACGGTAACTGCGTACCTCAAAACGGGAGCTCAAGGCATTGACGGCTTTCACACCGACACCGTTTAGTCCGACACTTTTCTTAAATGCCTTGCTGTCGTACTTACCACCGGTGTTCAGCATGCTGACGGCTTCGATGAGTTTTCCCTGCGGGATGCCTCGTCCGTAGTCGCGTACGCTGACACGGAGGTTTTCTTCAACGGTAATCTCGATTTTCTTACCGGCTTGCATTTTGAACTCGTCAATACTGTTGTCAATTACTTCTTTCAGGAGGACATAGATTCCGTCTTCGGCATGTGCACCGTCGCCCAGCCTTCCGATATACATACCGGGGCGTGTGCGTACATGTTCCATGTCACTTAGGTGACGGATGTTGTCGTCAGTGTACTCTACTGCATTGTTGTTGTCTACAGGTATCAATTCGTTCTCTTCCATAGCTGTTTTTTTATTTTATCTCTTTGATGAACGCACGGCGGCGCTTATGTTGTTGAGTCTCAAAGTAATCCCATTGTGCCTGAACTTTTCCGTTCAGTTCCAGTTCGGGGTTGCTTTCCGCAAAGATAAAACCTAATTTTTGATAAACTGGAATTAAATCGGAAAATAACAAAGCGTTAACACCTTTGTTTTGATATTCCGGTTTCACTGCAACGAGTAGCAGATCAAGCATTTTGGCACGGCGTTTCATAAATAGTGCCTTTAACAGATAGAACCATCCGAGTGGCAACAGACGCCCGTGTGATTTCTGTAAAGCCTCGGCGAGAGATGGCATGGAGATACCTACACAGACCAGTTCGTCATTGGCATCAGTAATCAGTGTAACCATCCGTAAGTCAAGGATCGGCAGATACATTTTCACGTATTGGTCGATTTGCCGCTGTGTCAACGGAGAATAGCCATAAAGAGGACTGTATGCTTCATTCATCAACTCGAAAATCTTCTGTCCGTAGTCTTTGGCTATTTTTCTTCCGGAAGTATATTTCTTTATCTTGAGGTTATATTTTCGTTGGATCAGTTCGGAGATACGTTTATGCTTGTCGGGAATGGCATCCGGTATGTAGATTTTGTATTCCACCCAGTCGGCGTCTTTCTCGAAGCCTAACTTTTCCATGTGTACAGGATAGTACGGGTAGTTGTAGATAGTAGCCATGGTACTAAGTTGGTCGAATCCTTCAACTAACATACCTTCCGCATCGAAATCAGTAAATCCGAGAGGACCGGCAATGTGAGTCATGCCTCGTTCTTTTCCCCATTCTTCCACCGTTTTGATGAGTGCGGATGATACTTCGGGATCGTCGATGAAGTCTATCCATCCGAAACGAACGTTTTTACATTCCCACTTCTCGTTCGCCTGATTGTTGATGATTGCAGCTACACGTCCTACTATTTTATCGTCCCGGTATGCGAGGAAATAATCTGCTTCACAGAATTCGAATGCTGCGTTTTTCTTCTTGTTGAAGGTGTTGAGCATGTCGTCATAGAGGTCAGGCACAGAGTAAGGGTTACCCTTGTACATTCTGTAATTGAAACGGATAAATTTCTTAAGTTCTCTCTTTGTGGAGACTTTCTTGATTGTAATAGCCATATCTCGTATTTATGATTTGAGCAGGCAAAGATACGTGATAATCTTTAAATTACAACGTGTGGGGTGGCAAAAACTGTATCTATATAATTTTAGTGCTTATGTACCATTTGAGTTTATGCATTATGATAGTGAAGAGGGAGTTTACTTCGATGAAAAGCAATAAACATTACCCGCAAAACCACAAACAATCATCTTATTCCCGGATACGGCTACGGTTGAAAATATAGGCGCTCCAATGTGTCGTTTATCTTTTATAATTCCTGTAGTTTGGTCGATGGCATATAGATAACCGTCGGAAGCTCCGATGTAGACAATTCCTTGTGATGCAACAGGACTTGTTTCAACTCCGGCTTGCGGAGTGGTGGAATAAGGAGCAGTATATACAAGTGAAGGTGACGTTTCTGCTTTCCATTTATTGAAAAGTGTAGATTTGTCCAATGCGAAAACTCCCCGGTCGGCAGTACCGAAAATGATTTCCTGTTCGGTGATGAGTGGGGTGGATGTAACATCCAGATTGGCTGATAACTCTTTTTGTTGCAATACTTTTCCGGTCTGTGGCTCTATTGTGAAGAAGCTCTTGGAAGAGATAATCCATAATTTCCCGTTTTTATAGACAGGAGAGGCTCCCCGGTTGCCAAGTCCGTTGTCAGATAGTTTCCAGAGTTGCTTTCCTGTGTGGATATCATTGCCGTATAAACCTCCCCATTGGGTTCCGCTGACTAATACATCTCCGGCAATAGTGAGTGTTGTAGTAGAACCTTCCCGCTGTTTCCAGTCCTTGTTAGTCCATATCGTTTGTCCTGTTTTTAGGTTGTAGGCAGATAGTCCGGCGCCGATTCCGGCATAGACCACTCCTTTGTCTACTGTCAAGCCTTCAGTCAGATAGGGATAGCTGTCCAAATTAATAGATTGTTTCCAGAGTAATTTCCCTGATTCACTGTCTAAGGCATAGAGGTTGCAGGAGGCATCTTGAGCTACTACAATTCCATTTTCATAGGCTATTGTGTTCTTAACAGAATTTGCAGTACGGAATTTCCACAACAGTTTGCCTGAATTAAAATTAAATGCGCAGATAAATGTGTTCAGTGATACATTATCGTCGGTGGTAGCGATAAATACTTTCTGTCCGGCGATAATGGGAGAACACATAAAAATGTTACTGCCTGTATTAGCTGTCCATTGTAATTGCAGGGGGAGCTTGATTTGAGAGTTGTTGACTCCGCCGGAGTGTGCTGCGTTTTGAAGTAATGTATTCCAGTCTTCACCTGCAATAGTGGATAATTTGAAGTCCTTTTGGTAGATAAACTGGCTGGTAGCAGTCGCTTTCTTTCCGTTGCTGAAGAATGAAGTCACTGTGAGATTTAGTTTTTTCCCCATTTCATTAGCCGGCATTTGAATGTTTCCACCCCAGTTCCATTCTGTACGGGAGGCTAGATCGCCTTTAGCTATTTCTTGATTATTTTCCGAATCGCTTAGGATATAAGAAACGTGAGACGTTTTGGCCTGCGAATAATATGTATTGACGGAAACAGGAAGCTGATCTTTAGTGATGGTGCAGGCTGCGGCCGTCTGATTATTCATCGGAGAGACTATTGCGATTTGTGGCTCGATGAAAGCATATCGCAGTTGGGTGGTGATATTGTCGTTTGCGTCTACTTTTATTTCTCTAAAAGAAGAAGGGGAATGGTCAATGCCTCCTTTATCCAATGTGCCGGTACAGATTGTATAAATCCCATTTTGGTTGCGGACATAGTTGTAATGCATGTGTCCGTAGATTTGGGCTTTGGTATTGAAAGAACGAAAATCAAGCAGATGATCGTCATCTGCTTTAAAGACGAAAGAGTCATTTGGAGTAAATAAGTCGTGATTGAAAAGGATAAGTGCCTGGTCTTTTTTTATGAGAGCAAGATCGTTTTTTAGCCAGTTGTATACATCTCTTTGGGTATAGTTGGTCGGGTTATCTCCGTGGTCGATTGGAGTGACTACATAATGAACGTTACCTATATCAAATGAATACCATGTCGGACCATAGAGAGATTCGTAAAGCTCTTCGCCATAGTTGCCTTTCACTAAGTCATGATTACCGATACAATAATAAACAGGACAATCCATTGTTTGTGCATTTACCACTTGATTGTGGATGGTGAGTCCCGGTTCGTAGCAGATATCTCCGGTGTGAATGAGGAAGGCAGGCTTCTCATTGTCAATGTATTGCTGGAGATCGGTTACCCAACGCCCCATTCCACCCGTTACTTCGGTGTCGGTGATTTGCACGAAAGAATGTTTTCTGGGTTTTGTCCGCTCGCTTTCGGTTAAGATAAAATCGTAGCTTTTTCTGTTCTCTTTGGTAGAAAGGTAGAATTGTTGTGTTTCAAATCCCGCAGGAGTTGTAATACTTATGAATCTTGTTTTCTCGAATCCGGGCAAAGAGAACCGACCTTTCTTATCTGTTTTTACTACGTTCAATCCATCTGTTACCATAACTCCCGCCAGCGGCTTATCGCCTTTATCAACTATGCCCGATTGATTAGTGTCGACAGAAACTGTTCCCTTAAATTGAGCGCATAGAGGCAGATATAGTAAAAATGATACCAGAATCACAGATAGTCTTTTCATGGTCGGTTCTCAAATTTTAGTGTGTTAAGCTAATTATTCCTTCTCTTGTTTTAGTTGTTTTATTTCTTCGTTGTACCTGATTTCTTCTTTACACAGAGGCTTATACCAAGTCTTTCTTAGTATCAAGGTCGTAACCAGAAGCAATGCGATAGAGCTCCAGAGCCCCAATTGTTGGCGGACAACGAGATACATTGGGATAATGGTAAGGCTGCATTGCCACACAATGCCGATTGCCACGTTGAATGCGTCTCTTTTGAAGTTGCGGTTTGGCTGGATATGAGGGTAACGGGCCAATGCTTTTTCTTCAATCGGCTTCCACCATCCCCATGGGCGTACACGGGTGTAGAAGTTGATGAGCGTCTCTTCGTCTGTTGGAGGTGCGCTATAGGTTCCTGCGATGCATCCTATCAGGGAAACTCCGAACAGTACGGGGAAGAAATAGAGTACCCATGCGTCGGGAACAGTGAACTTCATGACGATGGCTGCTATTACTCCGGCGGTCATTCCCCAGAAATAGCCTTCACCATTGAAGCGCCACCAATGCCATTTCAGTACGTTGGCCGCGATGTATCCTCCGAAGAGTGCTCCTACAATCCATTGGAATATTTCATTGATGTCTTTCAGGAAGAATCCGATGACAGTGCTGATAACTACTACTGCGACAGAAATAATATAGCTACTGCGTATTTGTGTTTTCACACTCGCTTTCGGATTGATATATTTCAGATAAATATCATTCACGATATAAGCCGGTGCGGCATTAACAGTGGACGCAAAAGTCGACATGAAAGCTGCCAGTAGTCCGGCTAGTAGGATTCCGGCTAATCCTGCAGGCACATAACGTGTGATTAGATGGGGGAGGATAGTTTCAAAATCCGTTCGTGTCACTTCCATTTGTGTCAGACCGCCATCTTCTTTAAAGAAGTAGATAGCCAGCAGAGCAAATCCCATAATCATCAGGTAGCGGGGGATTAATAGTACGACTGATACGGAACCGCTCATCATAGCCGCTTCTTTGGGGGATTTGCAAGATAGAATTTTCTGCATATCATAGTTGGGCGCCGGTCCTGCCATACTCATAAATATTCCTTTGAGCAAGGCCATCATGACGAAGATGCTAATCAGGCTATATGGTTCATTCGCCATCCGTTCCGTCAAGAGGCTCATCCGACTGCTCCAGTCGATATCCAGCGTCCATCCGAAGAAAGGAGAGTCCCAGCCGGCCGGTACGAAAGAATGAATCATGTCCGGTGCTACCATTTGCATTCCGATAACAACAATTACGATACCTGCTACTGTCATAATCAGGAACTGCACAACGTCTGTCCATACAATACTCAACATTCCTCCGAGCATTACATAGAAAGTGGCGATTGTGGTAAAGAAAATACCATATACATGAGGAACATATTCTGCAGGCACATTGAAAGGAATGAATGGAGATACTACTTCCCAGGGGATGAATATCTCCATAAATTTACCAATACCTATGAATCCATAACTTAAAAAACCGAGTACGCTAAGTAATGCAAAGATGATAACAATCGTATGTGAAAGAGTCGATCCTTTGCCTTTACCGAAACGTGTCTTAATCCATTCTGCTCCAGTGAGTACATTGGAACGACGTAACCACACGGACAGATAAACCATTAGAAAGATTTGGTTGAACACTGGCCACAACCAGGGAATCCAAAGGCTCTTGAATCCGTAGGCAAATGCCCAATATACCATCAGCATCGTTCCTGTGATGTCAAACATTCCGGAAGCATTGGAGAGTCCGAGCATATAAAATGGCAATGATTTCCCTCCCAGGAAATAAGAATCCATATTTTGGGCAGCCCGTTTCTTCAGGATAAGTCCGATGACAATCATGGCGATGAGATAGGCACAAATGATGAGAATATCGATTTCGTGTAGTTTCATATCGTTATTTCGATTAGGTTTATTTTATTTGATGCAAAAGTAGGGCGAAAGTAGTAGGGAAACAAATATTATTTTAACTCATTCTGATACTTTTTCCTTAAATCCGCAACAGTTATCATGAAAGCGTCCTTCATGATAACTGTTGCGGATTTAAGGAAAAAGAGAGAAAATTCCTGCAGGAATACTCTCTCTTTACAAGCAGAAGGTCATATAGGCAGGCAGATACACTACTCCTTCCTTTACGTACAGGTTCTTCGGATGAATCACATAGCATTCTCCTATGCGCTGATGAAAACTCTCTTTGAATTTGATGAGTGAACGAATAGTATACTTGTCATTCGATTTTACCTCTATCGGAAAAATCTTATATTTTAGTTTGCTTTGGTTCGACAGGATAAAATCAATTTCCATGTCGTTGCGATGCTTTTCTTCATTGTATCGGGTGTAAAAGTAAAGCTTGTGTCCGGCAGCCACAAGCATCTGTGCGATTACGTTCTCGTAGAACATACCCTCGTTCACCGACAGTTTTCCCAACAGGATTTCCCGGTAAAGTTCTCCGTCAGAGATTTCATTCTCATCGAATGTATGGCTGATAAGTAGTCCGGTATCACCCATATAGCATTTCACATAGGTTCTGTCTTCATTCAGCGAGAGGCCCACATTAGGATCTGAACAATTAAAGCATTCATTGGCAATCATTGAATCAGAGAGCCAAAAGAAAGTATCATGATACTTTGGGAAGCTTGCTCCCTTTTCAATACGATTCATTACTACCCGTCTTTCCGAACGTGAAAGAAAAGCGGGAATTTGGTCAAAGATGCTCAATACGTTCGACCTGTAACCTGACCTTATCTTCATTATGTCATTCCGATACAGTGTCAGTATATCCCTTTTTTCCACATCGGCCATTTCGAAGCTCCGGTTGTTCTCCAAATACGCTGACAGGCTTTTCGGCATACCGCCCACAATCATGTATTGACGGAACAATAACATAGCTTTGGCGTGAAGTCCTTGCTCCAAAGGTTCCTTTTTGTCAAAGCATTGGCGGATATATGTTATCAATGGCTCTTCATTCATTGCCCAAGCAAACTCTTCGAAGTCCATGGGGTACATAAGCTGTGTTCTCTCTTCTGAGGGAATGGTTATATCTTGTACATTTTCTTTTATGGAAATGAGCGAGCCTGTCTCAATATAGTCGAACCGCCCATCCGCAACCAGATACTTTATTGCTTGCCGGGCTTTCGGAAACTGTTGTATCTCATCAAATATGATGATGGATTCCTTTGGGTAAAGTTTTACACCATATTCCGAAGAAAGAATCAGGAAAAAGGTATCGAGATCATTCATATAATTGTTAAAGGCTGAAGTAACCGAGTCACTTACCTTGTTGAAATCCATCAAAAGATAGCTTCGGTATTCATTTTTTGCGAACTCTTCCACAAGAGTGGATTTACCTATTCGCCGGGCGCCTTCTATCAGAAGTGCCTTGGTTCCTGCCGCCTGTTGTTTCCAAGCAAGCAGCTTGTTATACATTTTGCGTTTAAATATCATGTAATTCTCTATTTATCATCTTATTAATACGCAAATTTAATGATATCCTCTGCAATACGCAAATTTAATTTCCTATTTATACCCTGCAATGCGCACTTTTGATAAGTGCTATTTTACCTGCAATACGCACTTTTGTATCAGCTATTGTCCTGCTTTATAGAAAAGCCCTCCATTGACGTGGAATTGGTCAATGGAGGGCAACTAATACTGCTCAAGTATTGAGCTCACATTACCTTAAAAATAAACCTGTTCTGCCATTACATATTTGTTAGCTTCTATGAGCTTGCAAATGTTTTCTACAGAAGCAGCAGAGCGTAAACCGTCTGCCGGGGTGTGAAGACAATAATCTATCAGCCTGTCTACGGTGGAAGTTGCTACGTGCATGCGGGTATCGGAAGATGCGTAATAGATATACACTGTTCCGTCCTCGTCTGCAATCCACCCATTTGAGAAGAGCACATTGGAGACATCTCCAATTCTCTCTTCTCCCATAGGGGCCAATAAGAAACCACCCGGTTCGGCAATGACTTTTGTCGGATCTTCCAAAGATGTCATATACAGATAGAGTACATAACGCAGACCGGCAGCACATGCACGAACTCCATGGGCGAGGTGCAACCATCCTTTGGGGGTTTTGATAGGATGGGGACCTTCGCCATTCTTTACCTCTTTTATTGTATGGTAATGACGGTGGTTTATAATGATTTCTTCTTTCACTTCTGCATGGGTAATGTCATCTATAAGCGCCCAGCCAATACCTCCTCCGTTGCCGGCGTCGATAAAGTTATCCTGTGGACGGGTGTACAGGGCGTATTTGCCGTTAACAAATTCCGGATGCAATACAACATTGCGTTGCTGACTTTTGGAAATCAGGTTTGGCAGCCGTTCCCAGCTTTTTAAGTCTTTAGTACGCACGATGCCTGCTTTGGCTATGGCGGAAGATAGGTCGCCTGGTGCAGCGTTCGGGTCAAGACTTTCGGAACAGAAAATGCCATATATCCAACCATCTTCATGGGCTGTCAGACGTATGTCGTAGACGTTTGTTTCACTTGGGTCTGTGTCCGGCAAATGTATCGGGTATTCCCAAAAACGGAAGTTGTCTATGCCATTCGGACTTTCGGCAATGGCGAAGAATGATTTTCGGTCGTTTCCTTCTACACGTACTATTATTAGATACTTTCCATTCCATTTGATAGCTCCCGAATTCATGGTGGCATTTACTCCGATTCGTTCCATTAGGTATGGATTTGTTTCCGGATTCAAATCATAACGCCATTCCAAGGGAGTATGAGCAGCTGTCAGGATAGGATATTTATAGCGCTCGAATATTCCATTTTCGGAAAATATCATCTTATTTTTACGTGAGATAAGTGACTCATGTTCTTTTTTTAGAATATGAAGTCTATTATTGTATCTATTCATATCAATTCAACATATTAAGAGATAAAGATTTGCAGTCCATTTCCCTTGCATCTTCTTGACAAGATAAAAAGAAACTGTTCACAATGCAGATAGACATGAAATGCATGCTGTGTTGTACGAACAGTTTCTTTTTATGTTTTATCATTCTAAAAGTATGGGGGTACTTTTAAACGGATATGTCAAGTTTATAAATTATTGCTTAGTGATAAAGTAAGAACGAACGGTGTAACCGGGTTCCAAGAAGCTAACCCAATACCAGCCATCTTCTACTTTATCTATTTTACAGTCTTCTATTGAATAGGCAACATTTTTATCTACTGCATTTTTAGCAACTTTATAAAGTACAGCATTGGTCTTTACTCCTTCTTCAAGATTACCGGTAAATTGGACTGCAAATCCGGAAGCATAACTTCCTGTACTCTTTATTGTTAATAGCGAAATATTAAGTTCTTCAGAATAAATAGCTTCACCAACTTTTGCTGTAGAAGGATACTGATAAGCATAAGAACCAGCTATTAAGTAACGATAACTTGGATTTTCCCAATAAGGTTCATCAATAGTCTTGATATGAATGTCAATGGATTGTCCTTCTTTGTCCTTGATGGTGATTGCTTTATTGAAATAGTTTCTTTTCAATCCTTCAATAATAACTTCTGTTCCATTTTCTGCTACCGTACATTTGATATAAGATTCGGAGTATTTTGGGAGACTGCAGGTATAATCACCATTTCCATCCAAAATTTTAATCGTAACGGGTTCGCTTGTTATTAGATAAGTAATATCTTCACTATTATCTACTACCAGCCTCTTTATTACTTTCACAGCAATCTCGGCTGTTTTGTTGTGACTGTCTTTCACGGTTAGTATCGCAGTCCCCGGAACGATAGAAGAAGTGATTTCTATTTTTCCATCTTCACTGATTTTTGCTGTTGCTACTGACTCATTGGAAGATGTTATGCTATATCCTCCATTTCCAGTATATATTTCGAGCGTTTTGTGTTCTTCAAAGAACATAGTCGTGGAACTTGTTTTTACTGCTAGCTCCTGTTCTTGAGCTACCACTACTTTCACATTTGCCGAATTCTTAGTCCAGTCGATAACGGTTAACGTTGCAGTGCCATATTTCAAACCTGTTACAATCACTTCATTGCCCGAAATAACTGCTGTCGCTACTGCAGCATTTGAACTAGACACTTTGTATCCGCTATTGCCCCCAGTAATATTAAAACTCCCTTCGGTTGTCTCATCTAAATTAATTGTCAATGTCTCTGCATCCACAGTCAGACTTGTGTAACTAGGTAAGTCTTCATTACAACCGGAAAATAATCCGATTGCACAAAGTGCGATTCCTGTTAAGTGTATTATATTTCTTTTCATGATATTCTCTAATTTATAATTCGTTATTCAACTTCATGGTTTTTCATTTTACCAGTCACAGTTACAACACTATATTTGGGAACGGTAATAGAACGTAAACCGCTTTGAGACGGATTGATCTTTTTGTGTTTCCACTTCACATATTCACTGGAAGTATATGTTCTCATATTTTGGAATTCCACTCCTTCAATCTCAATCAATGTAGAGAATGATTCTTTTTGAGATAAATTGATTAGTACAATAGTGTAGGTGTCATCTTTCACATAAGCAGAAACCAACAAGTCTTCGGGGAGTTTATCTGTTTCTGAAGAAATAGCTTCTACGTCTACACGTACGGCATTTTGCTCAATAAATTTGCTGAACTGTCCAAAAGTATAGTAGCGTGGAACTCTGTAATAGTATGTACTAGGTAATGCCTCTTCTAATTGAATTAGGTTTTCGCCCGTAGTGCTGCAAGGACGTGCACCTGACCACCATACAAAGGCACTCATATTGGCATTTGCCATATAAGCATGAAAAGTTTTAGCCCATTTCATTGCATCCGGCCATGTCTCTTGGCGACCTTTATCATCACTAAGCTCTGTTTGCCACATGTGGACATTGCGCTTTTCTGCCTCTTCAAAAGGAATGACATTTTCATCTCTTGTAGAATATCCATGACCGGCTACAATGAAATTTGGATCTACCAGTTCCGGATATTTTTTTAAACTATTATTGATAAAATCGACCGCCCATTTCCACTGGGCATTTTCTGCATAAACAAGTTTCATATCACTGTGGCCTCTTTTCTCCATCGCTGGACGAAGTTTTTCGAGGACAAATTTAGCCATTTCTTCTTCAGACCATGCACAGGTTGCCCAACCACCTAAACTAGCAAGTTTGTCCGGTTCATTCCATCCTGATAATGCATATATGTCAATGCCGAATTTTTGTTCATATGCATCGACGAAATCCAATAGATATTGGGCATATTCATCGTAATATTCCGACTTGAGGCTTCCACCATTAAGTTTGTTATTGCTTTTCCATTTGATAGGAGGACACCAAACTGAAAAGAAGAAATTGACATCTTTATATTTTCTACTTATAAGGTCAACTAACCACATTTGGCCAAGTTGACATTGTTCTCCGCACTCTTCACCATTGTAGTTTCGCCAGTAGTTATTAATCATAGAAGGATCATCGGGCTGCAGCATAAAATTACGATCCATCTTGAATTCAATATCTCCTGTAGTTGGATTACCGTAAGACGGGAATATCTCGCCTCGGAAAATATTTAAATCCAAACCGTTTTCACTAAACAGGTCTTCTATCACTGCGTCACGCTGCATCGTATTCCAAATACGATGTGACCATCCGCAGAAGGCACAGCCGAAGCCATCAATTACTTGATGTTTGTTTTCTTCTCCGATTTTCATTCTTACAACAGCGGTAGTTGTAGGTTCCGGTGCAATCCCGTCATCGTCAAAATTTTCTTCAACTGGTTCCGGGATAAAAACATCACTATGGTCTAAACTTCCATCGTCACATGAATATCCTAAGAATAGGAATAATGCTACAAATAATAATGAGTATATCTTCTTCATATATTCTAAGTATAAATTGGTTGTAAAAATATTATCTCCATAGTTCAGTTTGTACCATGGCATCATTGTTGTTCAACTCTCCAGAAGGAATAGGGTAATATTTATGTTTTTCTTGAAAGTATTCTGCTCCCTGTTTTTCATTTTCAGTGAAAATATTTTTAATCTCTTCAGTGGTATACCAGCGTTTTAGGTCGTCAAAACGATGTCCTTCACCAAAAAACTCGAGCAAGCATTGGTGCTCTATTTCTAACATCAAGTCCGATTGGGCAAA
This sequence comes from Bacteroides sp. MSK.20.12, assembly GCF_019052435.1. Classification (NCBI taxonomy): domain Bacteria; kingdom Pseudomonadati; phylum Bacteroidota; class Bacteroidia; order Bacteroidales; family Bacteroidaceae; genus Bacteroides; species Bacteroides sp. MSK.20.12. The sequence continues at coordinate 177,088 of NZ_JAHQVH010000006.1, forward strand.
TGTCTTATCAGCTAATCCTGCTCTTTTGCGAACGAGCTTCAATGCGGTGTTTGCCCCGTTTACATCGTTTGTTTTGGCACAAGCTTCGGCGTACATTAACAGCACTTCTGAGAATCGCATAGCTCGTAAATTGTTTGCTTTCCCTTCCTTATGACCCATAATATCAGCATCAGAAGCATTTACAAAATATGCAGTGTATTTTTTTAGCAAAAACTTACCGTCACCTTGACTGTAAGATGGAGCACCACCACTCATTTTACCGCTATTGCCATCCCAAAGTTGCTCCATAGAACGGCTTCCTCCATACCATTTCTCGTTCTTCACTACATCTCCCATAGCTTCGGGATTGAAAAATAAGCTTGCATACATGCGTTTGTCATACTTCGTATCCGAACCGGCAGGACGTTCTTCTTGCACAAACTGGCCGACGGCAAAGCTGGAAGGCATCAGCTTAGCCCAACCACCGGCGGCAACCGGACCTACAAATGTTGGAAGTGAGTTACCTAGGTTGATACCGCTTTCGTTACCCCATGTCAATTCACCATCACTACTATATTGCAATTCGAAAACAGATTCCTTATTGTTCTCATTCGCTGTAGTAAAATTCTCGGCAAAGTTTTCAATTAAGTCGTAACGTCCTGGATAATAAGGGGCTTTCGTCAATAGTTCCAGTTGAGCTTTTGCTTCTGGATACTTGTGCTGGTATAAATATACTTTTCCAAGCATAGCGATGGCTGCTCCTTTCTCAATACGTCCTTTCTCGTCACCGGAACGAGTGACGGGAATATTGCTATTTATAGCATTTTTTAAATCATCCTCTGCTTGCTTCCAAATTTGTTCTTCTTTAGCCGCGGGTTTATTGCTTTCGTCTTCGTTAGACGGAATTAAACGTAGAGGAACTTCTTTATAATTATGAACTAATAGGAAATATTGGAATCCTCTTAAAAAGAGTGCCTCTCCTTTAATCATGGATCGGTCTTCCTCACTAATTCCTGCCGCTGGAATTTTATCGATGTTTTTTATTACAAGATTGGCACGTTGGATACCAGCATAAAGCGCTCCATACGGATCATATCCGGTAGTAGTTGAGTTTTGAAATGTTGCGATGGTCCACATAGAAGGTTCTTCATTCAGAACCGTAAAAATATCATCACCACGACTATTTAAATTTAACCATCCGTCAAATGCTCCGTAATAACCATACATTTGATATTTTATGGGGGAATAAGCAGCGGCAAGACCGCTTTCTGCATCCGCTTTATTTCTCCAGAAGTTTTCTTCCGTGAAATGATTAGGATCTTTCAGATCCAGAAATTTATTTTCGTTGCATGAAGTCAGTGCTCCGGATAAGAGAGTTGCCATGCATATATATGATAACCAATTCTTTTTCATGTTATTAATTCAATTAGTGGATTTTATCATTGTATCATAAACTAACCTGAATACCAAATGAGATAGTACGCGGGAGTGGATAGCGTCCTTGGTCTACTCCTCTTGAGAATACGTTGTAACCCACTCCGATATCTATGCTGCCACTTTCACCGAGGTCAGGGGAATAGCCGGAATATTTACTTAATGTGAACAGGTTTTCCATTGATGTATAGATTCTTACATTTTCCAGTTTTACCTTCTTTAGCAGGCCCTTAGGAAGGGAATAACCGATATCTAGTGTTTTCAGTCGGAAGTAAGAACCATCTTCCAGCCATCTGTCGGTAAAGGCTAAGCCATTGTCTATCCCATCTGTTTTAGAGAAACGAGGAATGTCTGTGTTCTGATTGTCCGGTCTCCATGAGTTAGCCAACTTCGTGCTGTAGTTGCCATTGAACTTACCAGATTCGAGGCAATAACGTTGATAATTATATATTTTGTTACCAGTCATACCATCAAAGAAAAGATTGAAGTCAAATCCTTTCCATTCGCCTCCCATGCGCAGACCGAATGAGAAATCCGGGAACGGATTACCTACATCATGTTGGTCATTTTCATCAATCATACCATCACCATTCCAGTCTTTGTAACGAACGTCTCCCGGTTGTGCACCCGGTTGTATTTGTCTGCCATCCTTATTCTTGTAATTGTCAATTTCTTCTTGAGTGCGGAAAATTCCATCACTTTCAACTAGATAGAAGTAAGACATAGGATGCCCTTTTTCAAATCTGTTGATACCATTTTTGGCAGCGGCGTGAGCGGAATAACCTGAAATACCCATATCGTCGCCTCCAGCCGTAATCTTCGTTACTTTATTTTTCTCTGTAGTGACGTTTGCACCTATATAATAGTTGAAATTATCGCCGATATTGCTGCGCCAGTTTACAGATAGTTCAAATCCTTTATTGCGTACTTGTCCAGCGTTTAGGATAGGAAGTCCGCTGATACCAGCTGAACCTGAAACAGGAACGGGTAGTAATACGTCATTTGTGTTTTTTACATAAGCATCGGCGGTCAATGTCAATTTACCGTTCAGCATGCTTAAATCAAGTCCCACGTTAAAAGTTTCCGTACTTTCCCAAGTCAGGTTGGTAGGTGAGACTGCGGTAACGTTGGGTAACTGACCGAACCATATATTATTTCCTTGAAGGTAATTCATGCCATCGGATACTATGCTAATAGTGGGATAGTAGTTGTCCATTTGCTGATTGCCTAGTTTACCATAGCTGAAACGGAATTTGAATTGGTCAAATATATTTTCCAGCGGTTTGAAGAATTTTTCACGATTGATATTCCACCCGATGGATGCTGAAGGGAAGCTGCCGAATCGATGTCTTTTTTGGAAGCGTGAAGAACCGTCACGACGGATAGACGCTGAAAACAGGTAGCGGTCGTCATAAGTATACATCACACGTCCGAAGAGCGATACGAGAGTTAATTCTTTCAATGAACTAGAGGCTGTCATTGTCTTAACGTTACCTGTCATAGTGTAGATGAATTCTGGAATATCCGTGTTGCTACCGTTCAATCCATAGCTCTTGTCTTTTTGTGCAGAATAACCAACCAATGCAGAAATATTGTGCTTACCAAATGCCCTGTCATAGTTCAACGTATTCTCCAAAACCCACGATTCGTAATCGGATGATCCCTCACTTAGGTCTGGAGCATCGTTTTTACCAGCAGATCCCAAATCGTAAATGCCTGTATATGTGCGGCTCCTGTTATGATCCTTTCTAAGTCCGAGATTCAACTTATACTTTAAACCTTTAATTATTTCAGCTTGTAAATAAGCGTTGAGGAAAATTTGAGTTTTCTCATTGTTTTTGTTCACCGTTGAGTAATATGCATACGGGTTCGGAAGATTGATATCGGCCGAAGTTCCCCATCCTGTAGAGTTTGTCGGATCAAATACCGGTACGACTGAGGGAAAACGTAAGATTTCTCCCATTGTATCTTGATTGATATTTCCTTCTCCTTTAGATAAGCGAACAATCAGCGACTCACCGATAACCAACCTATTATCCAGAAAAGAATAGTCACTTTTCAAACGAATATTGTAAGATTCGTGGCTAGTGTTACGGAGAATTCCTTCCTTATTTAAATAGCTTGCGGACGCACTATATGAACCTGTCTTGGAACCTCCGCTGATGTTTGCGTTTGCTTTGTATGTCATTGCGGTGCGAAGCATTACCTCTTGCCAATCAGTACCTTCACCTACAAAGGGAACAGCACCGACCTCGTTACCGTAACCATCAGCAGACAGTTTATAATAACGTGCGAAGCGGCTGTATTCTTCACCATTAAATACTTTCAGTTTTTTCGGTGTCTGGCTGAAACCTGTGAAAAAGTTTACCTCAAGCTTTGTAGGCATGTCTTTACGACCGCTTTTAGTAGTTACTAATACAACGCCACCGGCTGCACGAGAACCATAAATAGCGGCGGCAGCCGCATCCTTCAACACTTCAATGGAAGCAATATCTGATGGATCTACCATGCTAAGGTCTCCGAAAGAACCGTCAATGACGTAAAGTGGATCATTGCTAGAGAGAGAACTGATACCACGTACGTTAATGGTCATTCCTTCATTCGGGTCACCGCTAGTACTTGTTACGGATACACCTGCAATTTTACCTTGGAGTGCTGTACCTGCATTTGTGGCAACGGCACCATTCAGTTCTTTTGCGCCTACTGAACTTACAGCTCCGGAAAGGTGACTTTTTTTTGCTGTACCATATCCGATGACAACTACTTGTTCGAGAGCCACATTGTCTTCTTCCATACTGACATTAATCGGAGCGTTAGATGATATTGTATGCTCTATACTTTTCATACCTATTGTAGAGAATACCAGTATGTCGCCTTTATTGGCTTTAACGGTATATTTACCGTCCATATTTGTAACTGTACCAGTGTCTTTTCCTTTAACTTTTACTGTGACTCCTGGTAAGGGCTCGTTAGTCGTAGCTTCTGTTACGACTCCTTTAACTTCAATATTCTGGGCTACCAATGGAATACTGGCTAGGCAGAGAAAGAAGAAAAGTAAGAAATGAATTTTTTTACTCATGATTTATTGCATTAGATTTATAAACTCTTAGACATATAATTCGTTTTGTTAATTGTGAGTGGCAATAGGGAATATTTTCCATCAACATTGCTTACACTGGAAGTCTATTTACTGATGTAACTTAATAGATGTGCTACTCCAATAAGATAAAATAATTTGTTTTTCATTGCATATATAATTTTATATTGTTTGAATCTGGGAGCAAAGGTAGGGTGGTTTAGTACGAGGGACAAATATAATTTTATCAAATACTAATACAATATTAACAAAAAGCATAAATATGAGTAAAAAAGACAATATAATTTCTTTAATGTGATACTGAAATACCATTAATTGACGAATTTATTGGTATGAATATTAAAGCCTGATTTATATAATGCCCTCTGGGATATATAAAAATTTCCGGCAGAAGATAAATGAAATAAAGAATGAATGGCTTTGATTTACTATTTGGTTCCATTGGATCTGCGATTTCATCTTCAAAATTGGGTATATAATCATTTGCTGTTTGCAGGCAGCAAATGGTTGTGCCTTTTTCTCGTTTTAATAATTCCGGAATTTGGCTGATACCATAGTTGAAAGTTGCATATCTTTTCTCTATTAATGTGCTATTTTTAAGATTTTGTTGAAAAGTGATTATGCTAAAATTGATGAACTATAGAAGATATTGCATAAATAACTGTATGTATATACGAAAATATAAGCTGATATTGTATAAAGCTATACGGAATATGCATTTTTTCCTGTTTGTAAAGCACTTATTACTTTAAAACCAATGAGGTGTTCCTCGGTGTGCATCGATTTGTTTCTCACCGGAGAAGCTATTGTTTCTCGGTGAGGAAGATGTGAAGGGGCTATTAGGTGCTTGTTTTCCCTCTGGTTTATTATAAATATTGAAAACAAGACAGTGATAGGAATGTGTAATATTTGAATTTATACCTTTTAAATGGTAGATAAAGAAGGAAAAATGTTGCGATTTGATTGGGGAATCATTTAAATAATAATAAAAAAGATTTTTGTACTTGTAAATGCCGGCGCTTTTCTATTCTTTTCAAACGGTGGATGTAATTAATGCCTTTCCAGACTGTTTAGATATTCTTTTTTTAAGAAGAGTCATTTTTTCAGTGAGTAGACTTTTTATATAATGACTATATTTCAGCAATAATCTTTCAGTATATTGAAAGATTATT